>JANMST010000421.1:0-2901 GCA_031389635.1 Acidimicrobiia bacterium
CAGCAGGAAAGCGCTGGCGACGACGGCAGCAACCGTTACGAGCCGACGACGGACGGCGCTCCAGAACCCCAGCATTCTCTCCGGACCAATCTCATAAATCACACGCAGGGCGCCCTGGACCTCGACGAACAACCCGCTGCCGGCCCAGATGAACACGAGGACCCCGATCCAACCAGCGGACTGCGAGCCACTCGCGCTCACCACGAGCTCCTCGACGGCCGCGGCGATCTCAGATCCGAGGGCGCGTTGCAGCTGGATTGCCAGCTCGCCGTTCGCCGCCTCCTCACCGAAGAGGGCGCCGGCGACTGCCACCGCCACGACCAACAGAGGGGCAAGGGCAAACAGGGCTCGATAGGAGATGGCCGCCGCCAAGGTGCCACCTCTGATCGCTCCAAAGTGATCCCAGGTCGCCCTCAAAACCTTCATCACGTCGTTTTTATCACCTGAGCGGTGCGTTCCACACGCCGCTCAGCCAAATTGGATCAGGTCGCGAAAGGAGTCTCAGGACACGATTTCGGAGAATCCGACTCCCTCGGGCCTCTCGAGTTGATCCCAGGTGCACGAGGTCGGATCCTTGTCCGGACGCCAGCGGTGGAACCGGGTCGCATGTCGGAAGCGGCCCTCCTCAAGCTGGTCGTAGCTGATCTCCGCCACCACGCCCGGATCGATCGGCGTCCACGAAAGGTCCTTGTCACCAGTCCACCGGCTGATGCCTCCAGGGGCGCGGGCTTCTTCACCGAATGAGGCGACAGCTCGAAGTTCCTGAAAGTGTCGAAAGATCTCCCCACGGTCGGCGTCGCCAAACCCAGAGCAATGGCCAATGAAGTGAAGCTCGCCCTTGTCGTTGTACAGACCGAGGAGAAGCGATCCGATCTTTCCCCCGTCCTTGTGCTCTCGATATCCGCCGACCACGCAATCCGCAGTTCGTCGATGCTTGATCTTGATCATCGCCCGCTTGCCATGGACGTACGGCAGATCAAGTTGCTTAGCGATGATCCCGTCACACCCGGCTGACTCGAACTCATCGAACCATGCCTTGGCCGTGGTCTGTTCGGTGGTGGACGGGGTCAGGTTCCAGAAGTCACGAAGGTCGGCAGCTAGCTCCACCAGCCGTTCCCGTCTCTCGGCGAATGGCCTGGATCGAAGGTCCTCTCCTCGAACAGCCAGGAGATCGAACGCTACGAGTTGGGACGGAGTCTGGGCCGAAAGCATCTTGATCCGCGAGGCAGCCGGGTGGATCCGCTGCTGGAGGGCGTCGAAGTCAGTCATGTTGTCGATCACGACCACAACTTCACCGTCGACGACGGTGCCTTCCGGCAGCTGAGCGAGGGCGGCGGTCAGTTCCGGGAAGTAGCGCAGGAGCGGCTTCTGGTTTCGGGAATCAAGCCGCGGCTCGGACCCGGACCACGAAACAGAACGGAATCCGTCCCATTTTGGCTCGTAGGCGTAGCGAAGCTTGCCCCCGGTTGGCCAGGCTTCCATGACCTTGGCTTCCATGGTTTCGATCGGAGGAGTGAACGGCCAACTCATGTGATCAGGTTATGCGTGGTCTGAGGTTTGAGGTCTGAGGTCTGAGGTCTGGCCTCATTTCGCGCCGACCAAGCCCCACTGGTATGCCATGCAGATCAGTTCTCCCAGCTCGTCATCCAGTTCTTCCAATGATGCGACCCGAATGCGGTGGAAATACTCATGGGCCCCGACCTGATCGATCTTGCGGACTCGAGGGTGCTCGTGTCGAGAAGCCATTGAAAGACCGAAGGTCATGCCCCGGTCGCTGAGCGTGAACACGACCACGAATCTGGCCCTGAGCATCAAGCCGCTTCGGGTCTTGGCCGGTGCGAACTGGAATTCCCCGCATCGACTAGCCAGGGCGACGAGCCCATCCCAGTACTTTCGACCCTTCTCCCCTTTGTCTGACAGGTACTCCTCGATGGTGTAGCTCGATCCTTCCTTTTGCTCCGATGGCTTGCCCTCGTCAGGGTCGGCCATACGTTTTCTCGAAGGTTGAACCCTGGGTGGTTCACCAGCGACTTTTGGATACTGGGGAGGCCATGGCGCATCGCCCTGCCCATACTCCTCTTGATCACGGACCACCCATTCGAGCAGCGTCTCGAGGCGGCCTGCAGACTCGTCGATCCCTCTAGTCAGGTCGCCAACTTCGCGATAGCGATCGGCGAATTTGTTCAGCGGGAAGTCCTCGATCGAAACATCTGGGATCTCGTCCCAACGCAGTGGTGCCGAGACGTAGCCCGTTGGTCTCACCCCGTAGGCGGACGACACGGTCTTGTCCCGCGCCATCTGGTTGTAGTCGATGAAGATCCCCCTGCGCTCCTCCTTCCACCACTTGGTGGTTATCAAATCGGGATGTCTGCGCTCGAGTTCTCGGGCAAGTGCCAGCACCGCTCGCCGGGCCTGATAGAAATCCCACTCAGGCACGATCCGCATGTAGATGTGAATGCCGCGGCTGCCCGAGGTCTTGGGCCATCCGCGTAAACCCACTTCGTCGATCACGTCATTGGCGGCAAGGGCAGCCTGTCGAACGTGGCTGAAGTCAAAGCCGGGAGTGGGATCGAGGTCGATTCGCAACTCGTCTGGGCGATCGGTGTCCTCGGCTCGAGCCGGCCAAGGGTGAAAGTCGAGACAACCGAGTTGGGCAAGTTTGATCACGTCCCTTTCTTTGCGGGGCACGATCATCATTCCCGGGCGTTGGGACGGAAACCGAATCTCGACCGTTTCGAAGGGCGAGTTCTTGTCGGCCCTCTTGTGATAAATGGGATCGACCTCAACGCTCTCCATATAGCGCTTGAGCATCGTTGGACGGCCGAAGATCCCCCGGATCGCCCCTTCGGACACCACCAGGAAATGGTTCACGACATCGAGCTTGGTCCACCCCTGCTTGGG
>JANMST010000424.1:0-2101 GCA_031389635.1 Acidimicrobiia bacterium
GAGTCGCGGCTTCACTTTGTCCCCCCGCAGGCGGAGGGACACGATGGCATTTGGCTCTTTGACGTCTGCCGCGATCGGAGAAGGACACCTTTGCATGACATCGTGATAGTTGGCGGGGGCCCGGGTGGCTACGCCGCCGCGTTGTACGCCCACAACTTCGGACTGTCGGTGGCCCTGGTGTCCGACGAGCGGCCCGGAGGGACCTGCCTGCTCCGAGGATGCATACCGGCCAAGCAGTGGCTCCACATCGCCGAGGTGTACTCGACCGTCCGGCATGCCTCCGACTTCGGGATAATGACCTCAGAGCCGACGATCGATTGGGGGGCTGCCAAGGCCCGCAAGACGCAGACCGTTGAGGCCCTGGTCCGGGGGCTGGGCGGCCTGCTGAAGCAGCGCAAAGTCGAAGTGGTCATAGGCCGGGGTCGTTTGGACGGACCCAACACGGTCGTGGTCGAACGGCCCGAGGGCGAAACCCGTCTCGAGGCATGCAAGGTGATCGTCGCTACGGGGAGCTACGCCCGGACGATTCCGGGCTACGAGATCGATGGCGACCGCATCGTCACCTCCGATCATGCTCTCGACTGGCCGGTCCAGCCTGGTCGGGTGGCCATCATCGGCGGCGGAGTGATCGGCTGCGAGTTCGCCAGCCTTCTGGCCGAACTCGGCACCGAGGTGCACGTCATCGAGCTTCTCCCACAAATCATTCCGGGCGGTGACGTCGACTCGGTCAAGCTTTTGGAACGAGAGATGACCCGCCGTGACGTCAAGTTCCACCTCGGCAAATCCGTCGAGGCACCTCGCCACGGACCCTCCAGCAGCGTGGTTCCTTTCGGCGACGAATCGGTGGAAGTCGATTCGGTTCTCATCGCCGTGGGCCGGGGACCCCGCACCGAGAACATCGGGCTCGAGACGGTGGAAGGGATCGAGGTCGAGCGGGGTTTCATCAAGACGGATCTGAAGACGATGCAAACTGGAGCGGCCGGTGTCTACGCCGTGGGTGATGTCGTGGCAGGAACGCCCCAACTGGCCCACGTCGGGTTCGCCGAGGCGATCGCAGCTGTCACCCACATCGCCACCAGTAAGGCGGCGCCGGTCGACTATCTGGCGATCCCCAGGGTCACGTACACCCATCCCGAGTTCGCCGAGGTCGGATTGACCGAGGCTCAAGCCCGAGAGACGGGTCGCGACATCGAGGTTCATAGCCACGGCATGGCCGGGGTCGGTCGGGCGATCATCGTCGGCCAGAACCGCGGCTCGGTCAAAGTGATCTCCGAGAAAGGCGGGGCGATCATCGGAGCATCCGTCGTTGGCCCCCAGGCAGGCGAGTTGATTCACGAACTGATGTATGCGGTGGGCTGGGAGGCGTACCCCTCCGAGGCCGCCGCGTTCATTCATGCCCACCCGACCCTTTCGGAGGCTGTCGGGGAAACATTGATGTCGGCGGCGGGTCGAAGCCTGCACTGAGAGGAAGCGAGTAACAGTGGCCACCACCGTCACCATGCCCCAGTTGGGCGAGACCGTCACAGAGGGAACCATTCTCCGCTGGGCGAAGAAAGTCGGCGACGCCATCGCCGTCGATGAGATCCTGGTCGAGATCTCGACCGACAAAGTTGACACCGAGGTGCCGTCACCGGCTGCCGGAGTGGTCACCGAACTTCTGGTCGGTGAAGGCGAGACCGTTGCGGTCGGAACTGCCCTGGCGACGATTGGGGAGGCGGGCGAGGCGCCCGCGGCGGGCGAAGCGCCCGCAGGCGCCAGACGCCAGACGCCAGACGCGGCGGGCGAAGCGCCCGCAGACGCTAGACGCCAGACGCCGGACGCCACCTCCGAACCCGCGGCTCCGGCGGCGCCTGAAGCTGCGGCTGCGCCGGTTGCTCCGGAACCTGTCGCGGCCGAGCTTGCGCCGGCTGCGCCGGTTGCCCAGGAACCGGCCCAACCAGCGGAACCTGCTGCCGTCGACCCTGAACCTGCTCCGGCGCCGACGCCGGCGGCTCCTGCAGCCATCAACGGGCAAGCTGAAGTTCTATCTCCCGTCGTACGCAAGTTGGTTCGTGAGCATGGAGTAGACCTCAATGCCGTTACCGGCACGGGCGAGGGTGGG
>JANMST010000453.1:0-1680 GCA_031389635.1 Acidimicrobiia bacterium
CAAAGGAGTCAAACGTGCGTTTTCGAGCCTTGTTCTTGTTGATTGCTCTCTTGCTGGCTGCGTGTGGCGGTTCCGCCTCGCCCGATGTCGACGACTCGGGCGATACCGACGACCAGGCCACCACGACCACCACCGCCGGCAATGACGAGGATGACGACGAGGACACCGACACCGGACAGAACACCGGGTTGCCCACGGGCGAATGTCTATCCATCGGTATGGCCCTTTCCCAGGCGGCCTCAATGGGGATGCTTGGCCAGACTGGCGACGTCACTGACGCGGCCGACAGTCTTGCGGCCATGTCCGGTGCTGCCCCCGCGGAGATCGCCGATGACTTCGAAGTGCTGGCCGAGGCCTATTCGGAGTTTGCCGCCGCCCTCGAGGACGCAGGGGTGGACTTCAACGATCCAGGCAGCCTGTCGTCGCCTGAGGCCCAGGCAGCCCTCGCCACCGCCGACGAAGCTTTCGCTTCCTCAGATGTCGAGGAGGCCTCGGCGAACATCAGCGACTACATGGATGAGGTCTGCGAGGACTGAGAGTCGACCTCTCAGGAAACTGTGATCAGAACACTACAAATCAAAAAACTTCTGGGCACCATGGCTGTGGATCCCAGTTGAACATCTGATCGGCCAGCCTCAACGAGTTCTTGTCGCCTCCAATCCTGCCTGCCCGGGCCAGGGTGCCGAACCGGGACCAGCCCAAGTAACACCCGCCGAGGTCCTCGATGTCGAGGACCAGGTCGGGTGCTTTGTCGGTCACCCGGCATGCTGCGCCGTCCGGCCCGCCATCGAGTTCGACGACGACCGTTCGATCCAGAAAAGGATCGACAACTTCGAGTACCAGGTGCCCTTCCGTCTGATAGCGGCGGCCGGCCAGGGCGGCGGCAGGGTCATGGGTTCTGATCCAGATCGAGTCGTTCCGGATCGAGGTCATTCGTCTCGGTGCTTCGAGTAAGTCGAAGATCGGATCATCGGGTGAACGACGAGCCGTCTCGATCGTGGCCGACAGGTCATGTTGGAGGAGGAACGACCACAGACCGGCCCACGACTCCGGGCTGGTGCCGAGGACGTCGACGACTCTCAACTCACCAGTCGAGATGCCATGTTCGAAGTTGAGCTTCTGGCGATAGATTGCGTAACCATCGCTGTTGGTGGTCAGCGCAAAACGCAGGGCCGTAGCGCCATGTCTCTTGTCGGCAGGATCCTTGAACCAGCGTTCATCCCACCAAGCCTCGGACCGGGCCAGGAACCCCGGCCACCACGCGGCGACGTTTTCGTAGATGGAAGGGATCTGGCGGCGAGCTTCGTGTTCGTCGACCAGCCGAACCGCCGCCGGGGCAGGAGCGAGGCGGTGCAGCGAGGTGAATGTGCGAGGGATCCGGAGCTCGACCCCCTGGGCGGCGACGCCGTAACCGAAGCGACCGTAGATCGAGGATTCCGACGCCCACAGAGCGGCCAGCGGCTCACCCCGATCGGCCACGTCGTCGAGATGGGCAAGCATCATCTTGCGAAGGATGCCCTTTCGACGATGGGTAGGCGCCACCGACACCATTGTCGTTCCGCCGGTCGCGACCGTGCCTCCCGGGACCGTCAACTGCAGGGAAAAGGAACCCGAAGTACCAACCATCTCGGGGCCGTCCCAGGCGCAGAAGGCGCGGTCCCGCTCCCAGATCCGGTTGAA
>JANMST010000474.1:0-6460 GCA_031389635.1 Acidimicrobiia bacterium
TGAGGCGCAGATAGACGTCTTCCAAGCTCTCTCTGGTAACGGTCAATCCGGTCAAATCGTCGCCATGGTCGAGCGCCCACGAGGTCAACTGATGCAGCACCTTGGGCAACTCCTTGGTGCGCATCGTCGCTACCCCATCCGTTATCTGTAGTGAACGCAGTTCAGGAGGGAGGTCTACCAGCGCGGAGCTCACCCTGAAGCTGATGAAACCCTCACCGGCTTCCCGTCCCGCCAGGGTGTCGGGAGTCCCCTCGGCGACAAAGCTGCCGTTGACGATCACCGCCACCCGGTCGGCAAGGTTCTGGGCCTCGTCCATGTCGTGGGTAGTCAGGAGGATGGTCTTGCCGAGCGAGCGAAGGCCCTCGATCAACTCCCATGACTTCCGTCCCGCTGAGGGGTCGAAGCCCGTCGTGGGCTCGTCGAGGAACAAGAGGTCGGGATCGCCGATCAGCACCAGGGCAAGGTCGAGCCGGCGTCGCTGGCCGCCGGACAGAGTCTTGATCCGGGCATCGCGCTTTTCGGACCAGGCCGACCATCTCAAGTACCTCGCCGACGATGCGGCGGCGTGGGTAGCCGCTGCCGTAGTAGTCAAGGGCTTCGGTCACCTTCAGTTCCCCCTCGATCCCCGCCTGCTGAAGAACGATGCCGATCCTCTCCCGGAAGGGCCGACCGCCGGTCTGGGGATCGAATCCGAAGACTTCAACCGTTCCTGACGTGCGTTCGCGATATCCCTCGAGGATTTCGACCGTGGTGGTTTTCCCGGCGCCGTTGGGACCGAGGAGCGCGAAACACTCGCCGTAATCGACCGAGAAGTCGATCCCGCGAACCGCTTCGAGGCCGCCGTAGCTCTTGTGCAGGCCCGCTACGCGGATGGCTTTGTCGGGACTCGATGTGGTCATGAGGAGATGGAACCCTACGCCGCCCGGACAGAGCCGGTCGGAGAATCGCCCGGAGTTTCCGAATGCCTGGGTCAACGCGAGGGTTTAAGCAGAAGGCCTGTGGGGAACTCTCTGACTTAGGAGGTTGAGACATGCAAATGAGTCTTCAATCGAATGCCCATGTGGACTTGGAGTCCACACTGGAAATCCCCATCTATCGGGCCCACAAGCTGGCGTTTGCCGAGCGGGCGGCGCTGTACCTGGAAAAGCAAGGGCTGGACCATAAGGCCGTCGTTCGATGTCTGGTCGTCGAGCTTGAGCTCGACGTGGAGACTGCCGAGGCAGTGGCTTCCCTGGCGGCCTGAGCTAGTCCGGCTTTACGCCGCTGAAGCAGAACTGGACGCCGGCGAAATAGAACTCGCCTCTCTCCGAAAGCTCCTGCTGATCTTTCACCCAGGAACGAACCGCATCTTCATCAATCAAACGACTGCTGGTGACGTAGCTGGCGATGATCGGGATGATTGCCCCTCCGTAGGTTTCAGGATCAAGGGTGGAGACAGTGCTGAAGACATGACCGGTGGCCTCGACCTGCTGAAAGCCGGCCTCGCGAAGGCGTGGGGCTAGAGAGCGAGGAAGCGAGGGATGTACCAGATGGTGATCCCAGGCGTCCAAGATCTGTTGGGTGCGAGTTGGATCGGATGAATGCCAAACCACCGTTCCCCAGTCGATATCCCAGATCACAACGCGACCGCCCGGTTGAAGCGTCCGGTTGATCTCGGAAAGCGCCGCTGTGGCCGGCTCGACATACTCCAGAACCTGAACACACAGAGCCCGGTCGAAACTCTCGTTCTCAACAGGAAGCGAGAGGACGTCTCCTTGCTTGAAGGTGACGTTGTCGCAAGCCTCGCAACGACGTCGGGCCAAGGCCAGCATTGGCTCGGCGGCGTCGATGCCCAGGACTTGGCCGTCGGGGCCAACCTCCTCGGCAATTTCCAGGCAGTAGAAGCCAGGCCCGCACCCTACGTCGAGGACTCGGTCACCCGGCTGGGTGCCGAGGGCCTCCCGCACCAGGCGTCGCCGGCGGCCCGCGTCTCTGGTTAGGTAGAGCGCCTCGATCTGCCGGGCAACATCTTCGTCAAATGCCAGTTGAGTCACGGCGGCTTTTCCTCCTCCAGAGACCCGATGAGTCTACGGAAACTTCGATTTCCGGCGCTGGCCAAATCGCGAATCTGGCGTCTGGCGGCTGGCGTCTGGTTTCGGTCAGACCCGGGCCCGGGACCTTGCCCTCAAGTAGGCGCCGACACAACGAGCTGACAAAGAAGCCAAGGGAGCCTCAACCACCTCGGCTCCGGCATGTCCAAGAAGAGTCACCACCCGGGCTCGATCTTCGAGCACCGTCAAGGCCGCAGCGGTCCGGTAGACGTCCGCCACCGACTCGGCCGGAGTAATCACCTGACGGTGGAGATCGTCGTCGACGACAGAGGCCACCACGACGGCGTGGTGACGGCCGAGGATGCTCATCGCCTCGGTCAGGGGCCGGGCTGCGGCCTCTTCGACGATGTCCGTGAAGATGAAGACGAGTGAGCGCTTGGCGCTTGCCACTACTTGAAAGGCCAGGGCGTAGTCGGATTCCACGTTGGTCGGTTCCAGGTCGAAGATCGCGCCAACCACTGCCTCTCCCCCGGAGCGACGCGGCGAGAGGCGTCGCAGGATCGTGCCGGCAAAAGCAACCACGCCCACCCGATCACCAAGTTCGTCGGCGACAGCGGCCAGCGCTGCCACCGCATCGATGGCGGCGTCGAGGCGAGTGCGGTCTCCGACCGGCGCTGCCATCAGTCGCCCGGCATCGATAAGACAGATCACCTCCCGGTCCTGCTCGACTCGCCACTGATTGCTCATGGGAGTCTCTCGCCGGGCGGTGGCCCTCCAGTTGACCTGGCGGATGTCGTCGTCGGGTAAATACTCGCGGATCCGCTCGAGATCGGTCCCCAATCCGAGCGGTCCCCGGCTGCGACGGCCCTCCTCCTGGAAGCGGCCGTGGCGGACTGCGATCGCCAATCGACGGGCGGCCGGGAGATCGGGATAGACGATCACATCGGACGCCTCCCCCGTGCGGTGATACCAACAACCCAAACGCAACGGCCCAACCGACCTGGTGGCAAGGGGAGGAAGTTGGTGGCGCCCCCGGCGATGGGCGACCAGGCGGGCGTCGAGAACATCCTCGGATTCCTGGGGCTCGAGGGAAAGGTCAGCCGGCGTTGCCTGCCGGATGGTGAGACGGGCGGTTGTGCCGGAGGCTCTGACGGTGAGATCGGCCGGGACCCCGCGGGCGAGGGTTCGAGGGAATCGGCGATCTAATACGGGCACCGACCGCGCCATCCAGGCATCGACCATCGAGGCGGCCAGGAGGCAAACCGCGAGGAGGGCCGCCAGCGGCGGTGGGATCACCAACGCCGACAGCGCGGCCAGTCCCATCAACCAGGCTGCCAGTGGAGTTGGGCTCAACGTGGCACCGGCACCGAAGCGATGGTGGCCTTGATGGCATCGTCGGGCGTGTAGCGCTCCAGTTCCGCTTCCGGCCGGATGAGGATCCGGTGGCGAAGGACCGGAGGTGCCATGCGGCTGACGTCGTCGGGGGTCACGAAGTCCCGCCCGGCTAGGCAGGCGATCGCCCGCGATGCCGCCAGAAGATGCACTCCCGCCCGGGGGCTGGCTCCCAGCTCGACCGATGGCAATTCCCGGGTGCGGCGAATCAGGGACGCGAGATAGCCGAGGACGTCGTCATGGATCCGCACCGCGGCGACAGTGACTCTATGCGCGAGCAATTCTTCGGCATTGGTGACCTGCTCTACCTGTGGGAGCGTTGCCGGCGCCACCCCGTCACGATCGAGACGGAGCAACTCGAGCTCCTGCTCGGCCGAGGGATAGCCGACGTCGACCTTCATCAAGAAGCGATCGAGTTGGGCTTCGGGCAGAGGATAGGTGCCTTCGTATTCGATCGGGTTCTGGGTGGCGACGACCATGAACGGCCGTGGCAGCTGGTGAGAAACTCCGTCAACGGTGACCTGGCCCTCGGCCATTGCCTCCAAGAGAGCCGATTGGGTCTTGGGAGGCGTACGGTTGATCTCGTCGGCGAGCAGCAGGTTGGCGAAGACCGGCCCCGGCCGGAAAACCAGATCACCTGCCCGCAGCGCAACCGTGCCGGTGAGATCGGACGGGAGCATGTCAGGGGTGAATTGGGCTCTCGAGAACGACAGCCCGAAAGCCCTGGCGACGGCGTTGGCGAGAAGCGTCTTGGCCGTGCCGGGTACTCCTTCGAGCAGCACGTGCCCTCCGACCGCGACCGCTGCCAGCAGAGCATCGATCGATGCGGTCTGGCCAATTACCACCTTCTGCACCTCGGTATGAACCCGGTCACGCAAGTCCTTCATAGATCCCCTCTCGTGATCTTGGCGAGGGCCCGATCGGCGGCGATCAGGTTCTCCTTGGTGAACGCCCCGGGCAACAAGCCATCGGGCAACAAGCCATCGGTCAACAGGGCGTCCGTCTCCTGAGGCTCCAGACCGAGAGCCGCGGCGGCGGCCCGGAGTTGCTCAATCGAGGCGTCAACCGGAAGGCCGGATCGCCTCGCAAGGTTCCTCCTGGCCGTAGTCCTGATCAACTCGGTGGCGGCTCCGGGTTGCTTGGAACGGGCCATGAGAGCTCCCAGCGAGTCGATGTAACGGCCCCGTTCGGGAGCAAGGTCGCGAAATTCAGGCTCAGGAGGACCCAGACGCCGACCGACCGACACCATCCAGACGATGATCGCCGTCCCCAACAGCCACAACGTCCAACGCCACCGCTGCGGAAGGATTGCGAAGAGACCATCGGCGCCGTAGCCGTGAACATATTCGTTGAATATCACGTTTCGCCCACCGGCCAGGTTCACAGCCAGAATCGCATTGTCGGCCTGGCCGATGTAGCCATTGGACACGATCTCGGCGTCGGCCAGGTGGACCATCATCCCTTCACCGACGGGTTGGGTCAGCAAGGTCACCACCCCATTGCTTCCCAACAGGGGAGTGGCCCCGGTGAGGTCGGCAAACGACCCGAAGCCGGGCCCCGCGACCGAGACGACTCCTTCGGTGTCGGGATGCGAGGAGATCACCGACGAACTGGTGGGTCCGTTGAACGATCGAGAGGGTGCGAGCGCCCCCAGCGATTCGATCACGTCGTCCGAGATCCAGCCGCCGAGGACCAGGCGCCCGCCATCGTTGAGGAAACGCCGCAGTCCTTCCAACTCGACCTCGCCTGGCTCCCAAAAGCCCGGCTCGAGAATCACCAGGGTGCTCTCAGCGTCCAGCAGTCCCCGCTTGATCGATTGCTCTAGCCGACCTGTAGGAATGTCAACGGCGTCGAGCAGTTCCTTCCAGGCCAGAACTCCAAGAACCGTGCTCGCGTAACTCGATCCGGGTGGCCCGTCGACCACCTGGCGCCCGCTCAGGGCCCGCGTTGCCAGGTTTAGAAGGTTGGCGACGATGATTACGACTGCCACAACGACCAGGCGTCGCCGGATCCTTCGACCTTCTTCGGTGATGGTCGTGCTTCTCATTTCGAAGCCACCTCCAGCACCCGGCGCCAGCCGTCGACTGCCCGTTGATGATCGTCGAGGTCGGCCCGATCGTCCCCGTAGACGATGGCATCGAAACGACCGGCTAGCTGGTCGTAGGCGGGACTCCGGAGGATGGCCGATACTTCGGCACTGGTGATGCCCGGCCGGAACGCGATCGCCTTGCTTTCATCGAGGCGTAGAAGTCCGGCGAGGAAGCGGAGCCGGACTGCCTCCCGGTAGTCGCCGGCGGCAGCGGCTCGATCGGCCCGCTGCTCGACCTCGCGGGGATCGAGACCCCGTTCGGATGCTCTCTGGGCAAAGTGACGGGCCTCGATCTGGCGGTTGCGGCGCCGACCCAGTCGCAAGGCGGCATAGACCGCCAGGCCAACGACAGCCAGAGCCAGGAGCCCGTAGAACAACTCCGGGCCTCCTGGGAAACCCGAGATAAGACCGTTGATCCAATCCAGGATTCGAAACCACATCCGACGCCACCAACCCCCGAGCTGACTCGGCTGAGGAGCGTCGTACTTGGCCGCGGACAGGACCCGCTCGATCTCGTCTCGGATCCGCTCGACGTCGATCGTGGCGATGATTCCGGCCTCAGTCACGAACCGCGGCTCGGTCACGAACCGCCGGGGCGACCGAGTCCGAACGGGTCCGAGTCGTCGGGTGGTGGAACTGCGGTCTCCGGGCCGGACGCAATCGGCGATGCAGGAGCGGCTGGGCCGGGAGTTGGCGCTGGCTGTCCTATGGCCGCTGCCATCCGCTCGAGATCAAAACCTTCTTGACGCACCCGCAGATCGAAATAGAGAACTGCGAACACGCTCGCCGTGAAGGGCGTGACCAGGATCCTGCTGATGGTGTTGACGAGGGCCTGGACCTCGAATGCGACGTTGCCGGTGAACAAGAAAGCTGCGGTTACGGCAAAACTGAAAACGGACTGGATCACCAGAGCGATCAGAAAGCTCAGAGCCAGGACTCCGAGCACCGG
>JANMST010000490.1:0-2736 GCA_031389635.1 Acidimicrobiia bacterium
CCACGAGGCTGGTCTCGCGGAGAACCAACGACATCACCGAGGGTTACCCGGAGCTCTCCGGCCTCCATGATCGGCTCGTTGCACTCGATGCCATCCTCGATGGCGAGATCGTTTCGTTCGACGACGGAAAGCCATCCTTCCAAAAACTCCAGCAACGCATGCACGTTCGCAACGAGCAGCAGTTGTCGGCTTTGGTTCGCAAGTCACCCGTGACATTCATGGTGTTCGACCTGATCTATCTCGACGGGGCCAGCCTGATTGGCGAGTCGCTGGAGACACGCCGCCGACTTCTCGAGGAGGCCGTCGTCCCTGACGACCGGATTCAGGTCTCCCCCGCGATATACGGTGAGGGCACCGCTCTCTACCAGGCCGCAGTTGTCCAAGGGCTCGAGGGCATCGTTGCTAAGAGGATCGACTCGGCCTACGAACCAGGCAAGCGATCGCGTTCTTGGCTCAAGATCAAGACCGTTCTCGACCTGGACGCGGTGGTGGTGGGATGGACCGAGGGGTCGGGCAGTCGCGACGGAACACTCGGCTCACTGGTACTGGCTCTCTACGACGGGAAGGGCAATCTCAGGCATGTCGGGAATGTCGGAACGGGCTTTAATCGGGACTCGCTGACCGACGCGTTGGATCGACTTCGGAAGCTGGCAGACGCCGGGAATCCGCTCGATGCCGCCACCTTGAAGAGCCGCCCGGAATTGCGGAAGGCGCATTGGGTGGCTCCAGCTCTCGTTGCGACCGTTGAATATCGCGAACTGACTAACGCAGGCAGACTCAGGGCCCCCGCTTTCAAGGGCTTCCGCGAGGACAAAGCACCGGAGGATTGCACTCTCGATCAAATCGCAAGCCAGCAATCCCGAAGGTGAAGGCTCTCGTGCCCCGAGTGAGCCTGGGCCGATCATCCGATTCATCAAATTGCCTTGTAACAACTGGCCGCCGACCGCGTCTCTAATACGTGGGGTTGTTGTGGTCGACAGCGAAGACTCGAGGCAGTCGCGCGCGTCGGAGGTGCAGTACGTGCTAGGAGGCAGGTCAGATGAAGAAACGACTATTTCCAATGGTGATATTGGCTGGCGTACTTGTGGTCGCCATGCTTCCGGCCGAGGCCGCCGGCGTAATTCCTACGTTCGTCGGAGGCAACTCCAACTGTGACTCGGTCGACTCAACCGCCAGCTTCAGCCTGACCATCACCGAGCCGGTTGAGGACGCCACCTATTCCCTGCCAGGAGTACCCGGAGCCACCGTCTCGTTGAGCAATGTCCGACGACGGGCCTTCGACTTCACAACTGCCGGAGCCACCATTCACGACGTGGTCGTGAAAGGGAGCGGAAGCAACTGGTATCACTACGACCCCTCCGTGCAAGCCGACACCGACCTTGTGATACCCAACGGCAACAAGCTCAATGCTGTCCACCTTTGCTACGAGGCAGTCCCGACCTTCTCGATCTCTGGTTCCAAGTTCGACGATGCCGATGCCAGCGGCACCGTCGGGGTGGGAGAATCCGGCCTCGGTGGTTGGGGAATCGAGGTGTACCAGGGCGGCTCTCTGCAAACCTCCACCACGACCAACTCTGACGGTTCTTACGTCGTCACCGACCTGGGAGCCGGCACGTATCAGGTCTGTGAGGTGGCCCAGGAAGGATGGGTGCAGACCTCGCCCGGCGGGTGCCATGACGTGACAGTTGGCCCTGACGCAACCGGAATCGACTTCCTCAACTCCGAAGGAACCGCCATCGAGTGCGGCGTGGTCACTGAAGTGTCCAATGTGGATGGCAGCGTCACCGGCGCTTTCACCAGGCAAGGGGGCGACTGCGGGTCGGTCAAGCTCGTGGACATCGAGGTCACGGAGACGGACGAGGTCGTTTTCATCCCACGAGGTTTCGGGGATGCTTCCTATACGGGTGTGCTGACCTTCGAGAAGGTTGCCGACGATCCCTCTGCCCTCGTACTTCAGTATGACCCCGACGATGACGGCGCTGCTCCTTATAAGGACGTACCTGACTGCGGAGGCACCGTGGAGAACCCAACCTTGCCAGGCGATGACACCTGGTGTGTCGTTAGCGCGAGCGCCGACTACCTCGGTGGGTCGCTCTGGAAGCTGACTTGGCATGTCTACGGAGAGGGTGACCCCCGCTTCAAGTGACGAGGACGACGCCTCGAAGGTCTTTGAATCGTGTCGTCAGCCCGTCGCCGAGTTCGCTGCTGGCCGGTATGTCGCGATCACCACACCGGTAGTAGTAGTTGTGGAATCGATGAGACGCAGCGAGGCGAACGCACTGCCATCGGCGAAGAGCCGACGTCCCGCGCCCAGCACGAGGGGGTGGATCGTCAGCATGTACTCGTCGATGAGATCACGGTCCATCAATGACCGGACCAGGGTGCCGCTGCCGAGAATGTGGAGATCCTTGCCGGGCTGCGCCTTGAGTTTGGCAACCCGGTCGGCAGCATCAGCGTCGAGGAGCGTCGAATTGGGCCACTGCAGCGGGTCGGTGAGCGTGGTTGACGCGATGTACTTCGGGGCAATGTTCAGCGCATCGGTGAATGGGCTGTCGGTCTGGGTGTTCCAGTAGGTCAGCAGGTCTTCATAGGTCCGCCGGCCGAGCACGAGACCCCCGCTCTGGGCCAGCCGCGCACTCATAGTCTCGCCCATGACTGCATCGCCGTATGGCACGGACCAGCCTCCGTGCTCGAAACCGTCCCTGGTGTCCTCGTCGGCGCGACCGGGCCCCTGCA
>JANMST010000544.1:0-6351 GCA_031389635.1 Acidimicrobiia bacterium
GACGAGATCGGAACCCCGAGACGTGCTCCGGACCACTGGCACTGTCTCCAGACTGGATGGAGTACTCATGAGCACGACCGGTTGGATCATCCTCATCGTCGTTCTGCTTTTTCTCACCGGCGGCTTCGGAATCAGTAGACGCCGCAGAGGCTGACGCGGGGAGTCGGTCACACTGCATTCCGGTGGATCGGCGATCCGGTAGGACAGCCGGACTCCAGCATCATGGTGGTGATCGCTTATTAGATTGCGGCCCGCATCGCGGAGATCGTCAAAGCCACGACAGCCGGACACATAGCGCTGTTCCAAGAGCTCGTCGATGAGCTGATGGCCTGGGACAGCGCCATGACAGCTCAGATCAGGTTGGACGTCGATGCGATCCTCGACTTCTCTTACGAAGACGAGGCCGAAGCATTGAAGATGGAAATCAAGCGAAATAGGACTCCCTCCGGCGACCAACGAAGACGTGGATACCCTCTTCATTCTCTACTCCTGAGGCAGGCGTTCATTCGGAGTGGGTCGGAGCGAGGCACAATTGCATCAGGGTTTCCGTCAGCGACGGATCAGAAGGCAGCGGCTGGCTGATCCCGGCGTTGACGAATCCGACCCGGCTGTACAGCCGCCGAGCAACGAGATTGTCGTCAACGACCCAGAGTTGAACCTCATCGGCTCTCGCTTCGATGCTCCAACGGATGATCTCTTCGACTAGTCCTTGTCCGACCCCGGCTGAGCGGGCCTCAGGAGAGACCCACATCCCGAAGAGATGTCGCACAGACGGTCGGTCGTCGAGCGTGTAAGCGCCCGCCATTCCCGCCAAACCGGCAGGGGTGTCCACAACGAAGAGACATTGCCGGTCGCCGGTCGATGCCTCGGCGGCCTGCCTGTCCCACTCATCTCTGGGTAGGTGAAACTCCCGGTCATAGCTGGAACCGAAGGCGCCTGGGTCTGACGAGAGCGCTCGGAGCCGGATCTCGCGCGGGGCTCCGGCATCGGTGGGCTTGATCCTCCGAATCGGGTGCAGCACCGGGTCGAGACTATGGCGTCGGAGTACAGTCGGCGGGGGACTTCGAGGGGGGGCTCTAGCACCCCCCTCGATCTCGCTCCGCTTCCGGGTCGTTCCCACCTCTGAGGAGAAACAAACTGGATGCTCTTCCGTCGTCCTGTCTTTCCCTGTTCCCTCTAGTACCCGGGTTGCGTGCTGGCTATGACGCCGGGCGCAGCACGCGATCCTCGATGAGCCCCGGCGGACCGGCGGTTGCCATGAGGAACCCCTGGGCGCGGTCGCAGCCAAGGGCCATTAGCTCCTCGAGTTGGGCCTGTGATTCGACGCCCTCGGCAACGACGGCCATACCGAGTGCGTGGGAAAGATCGATTATCGAAGAAACGATGGCCCGCTCAGTGGCGCCACGGACCAGTTCCTGGATGAACGAACGGTCGATCTTCACGAAATCAAGAGGGAACATCCGCAGGTAGGAGAGCGAGGAGTAACCGGTGCCGAAGTCGTCAAGACCGACCTTCACGCCGGCGTCACGCAAGGTTTTCAGTCCGGTCATTGCCGAGTTCGACGCCTCCATCAAAACCTGCTCCGTTACCTCGACCTGAAGTGCCCCGGTCGACAGGTGGTGGGCGCTTAGTTCGTCGATGACCGATTGAGCGAATCCGGCATCCGCCATATGGCGGGCCGTGACGTTGATGGCGACGTCGGCGAATCCGGTTCCAAGGAATAACTCGCGCCAGATCGTTGCCTGATCGATCGTCTGGCCCAGGACCCAGTCATCCATGCCGGCCAGAAGTCCGGCCTCCTCGGCCACGCCGATAAATGCTTCGGCCTCGATGAGGCGCGGCAGATCCGGATCCCAGACTCGCACCAAAGCCTCGGCTGCGACCGTCGCGCCGGTCCGGAGGTCGATGATGGGTTGATAGCTAACTCGCAGCCGGTCCTCGTCGATCGCCCTGCGCAGCATCCGCTCGGTTCCTAGTCGATCGACCGCCCGGGTTCGCAGGTCCTCGTCGAAGACCTCGGCCCGGTCGCGGCCGCGATCCTTGGCTCTGTACAAGGCGAGATCGGCTTCTTGCAGGAGGCCTTCGGCGCTATGCCGGGAGTCGGAGGTCACTGCGATGCCGACACTGGTCGTGCAGATGAACTTCTCGTCGCCCACAACGAAAGGAGCACGTCCTGCCTCGATGATCCGCTCACCCAGGATCACGGCTTCCTCGGGCCACGACAGATCCTCAATGACGATGGCAAACTCGTCGCCGCCCCACCGAGCCAGGGTGTCCTGCGGTCGCAGAAAGGCCCGGAGCCGCCCGGCCATCTTCAACAGCACAGCGTCGCCTATGAGGTGCCCGACGGAGTCGTTGATCAACTTGAAACGATCGAGATCCAAGAAGAGCACTGCCACGAGGCTCTCCCGCCGATCGAGGCGCCGTAGGGCCTGCCGCAGGCGGTCCATGAACACCGTGCGATTGGCAACACCCGTGAGTGGATCGGTCGAGGCTTTGTGCTCGAGGTCAAGCTCCGACTTCTTGCGGTCCCCTATGTCTCGAACTGCCGACACGACGAACAACCCGTCGCTCTCTTCGACCAGCCTGGACATGGCTTCGGTCCAGCGATAGGCACCACCCGCGCACCGGAACCGGGCGACGCTGGTCACTGCTCCGTTGGGGTCTTTCACTGCAGCCCGGCGGGCCCGTTCGACGAGCGCAACGTCGTCAGGGTGAAGGAACGAATCCTGATTGCGGCCTACGAGGTCGAAGGGCTCCCAGCCGAATAGAGCGAAGCTCGCCGAAGAGACGAACCGGTAGACGCCGTCAATAGTGGTGACTGTATGGAGATCGGGGGAGTCTTCGGCGACGAGACGCAGAAGCGATCGATCGATCGTTCCCTCGTCGGGGTTAGCACTCACAGCACGCTCCTCCGGCCGCACACTTTGGCGCTACCAAGGTCTGGAGCAACGCGACGCTCACATAGATTGGGCCGCGAATCGGGCGACCTGACCACAAACTCTACCCACGGCGGAGTTCTGTGCAAGGACTAGTTACTTCCGGTCGGCAGGAGTCGGCCGAATGGGGCCGATTTTCGCACCGGTCCCGTCGGTGTACCGTGTGAGGACACGACAACGTCGTCGGTGTCCGGCCGGCGATAGCTGACGGAGCGGTGCTCTGGACCCTGGTAGCGCTCACTATTTTGTGGCCCCTTTGAGACGCACCATGAAGCTTTCGGAATTTGAGAGACCTCTGACCTGTGCCGGGTGAACGTCGGCTACGAATCCTCACCCAGCTCGTGGGCCGCGGGGCGTTTGGGCTTGAGACCAGACGACTGTGCGAGGTCTGCGCCGAGGTGACGGGCATGACCGGCGCCGGAATCATGCTCATGTCCGGTGACGTGCCTTCAGGGGCGGTTTGCACCACCGACAACGTCAGCCGGCTCATCGAAGAACTGCAATTCACGCTCGGGGAAGGGCCATGCGTGGACGCCTTTCACCACGACCGTCCGGTCCTCGAGCCCGATCTGGCTCAACCCGCCGCACCCAGGTGGTTGGCCTTCGCTGTCCCCGCCATCGCTGCGGGGGCGCGGGCGGTGTTCGGCTTCCCCCTTCAGGTGGGAGCGGTCCGCCTTGGGGCTCTTAACCTGTACCGCGATGAGGCGGGTCCAATGTCAGACGAGCAGCACGCCGACGCGCTTGTCATGGCCGATGTCTCGGCCGCGGCAGTACTCATGATGCAGGCCAATGCATCACCCGGGAAGGTCGCCCTGGAACTTGAGTCAGGCTCAGATTTTCGGTACGTAGTGCATCAGGCCTCGGGAATGGTCGCAGTCCAGCTTGATGTCAGCATTGCGCAGGCAATGATCCGGCTGAGGGGCTATTCTTTCGCCAACGACCGTCCCCTCACTGAGGTGGCCCAAGACGTGGTGGCCAGAAGGCTCCGCTTCAACGCCCGTACCGGCGAGAAGGACCCTGGGCCGTGAGGCCTTGTTCTTTCGCGAGGCCACCAGCAGTTTCGCGGGGTCGCTGTTATTGGTGGTCGGGTTGTGATTCGGCGCATCGGCACGGGGGAACACGAGGTTCGCGTCAAGGGAGATCGTATGTCTAGAGAAGAAAAGTTCGCCAGGACGCTGGTGGAGTTAGCCGACACGCTTGTTGCCGACTTCGATGTGGTGGAGTTGCTGACCCTGCTGACCGATCGTTGCGTAGACGTGCTGAACGTCGGAGCAGCAGGACTAATGCTCGCCGCACCTGAAGGTGACCTTCGGGTGATGGCTTCTTCCAGCGAGACCATGCGCGTCCTTGAATTGTTCGAGATCCAGTCCCAGGAGGGTCCGTGTCTCGACTGCTATCGGACCGGCCTACCTGTGGTGAACCAGGACCTGGCCACCGTCAACGGTCGCTGGCCCCGATTCGCCCAGGAAGCCCTTGCCGCCGGATTCCGCTCGGTGCATGCCTTGCCCATGCGTCTGCGAGGGGTCGTGATCGGCGCCCTCAACCTGTTCTTCGTTGAGGCGGGGGAGATGCAGCAGATCGATATCGAAGCCGCCCAGGCCATGGCCGATGTCGCCACCATCGCCGTCCTCCAACACCGGGCAGCATTAGAGGCCCAGATCGTCAACGAGCAGCTCAACTATGCCCTCAATAGCCGCATCGTCATCGAGCAGGCCAAGGGAATGGTCGCCGAGCGGGAAAACCTCAACATGGAACACGCCTTCGCCATGTTGCGCAACCACGCTCGCAACCACAACTTGCGACTGGTCGACGTGGCACGAGACATCATCACGGCCAAGCTGGCCGTCGCCGCGCTCGATCGTCCGTCGCACTCCACCAAGCTCTAAGCGCGACCCAATCGAGGCATCCAGAGCGCGAAAAGAAACTACTGAAACCGGTTTCGCCTAGGCCGGGGACGGGGTAAAAAGAGTCATCAGTTCCCGGAGTTGAGACCTCGGTTTCAACACCGGGAACTGTGTTTTACGGGGCTCTCTGTCTCACCCGTTCCGGATTTGACGGCTCGAGTTCTCACTAGGCCAGGTCGCGACGGACCGTCGTCTTCTTTCCCTTGATCTTGACATGCCGCATTGCTGAGATCACCTCGTTGGCGGCCGACTCAGGCACTTCGACGATCGAGAAGCGGTCGGAGATGGTGATTGCCCCGATTTCATTGCCACTCAGGTGGGTCTCATTGGCGATCGCACCGACCAGGTCCTTGGGCCGGATGCCTGTGCTGCGACCGACACCGATATAGAGGCGAGCAACACTTCCCCCTCGGCCGCGGTCGCCCTTCCGCCCACCCTTGCCGTGTCCGGCCTGGTCCGATCTTCCTCTCGAGCTGACCTCCGGGATCTCCTCCTCGTCCTCGATTGCGCCGCTCGCCTCATGGGCGAGTTTGACCGCGGCCCGGGCCACATCGATCACATCGAACTCCTCGGCGAGGGCGTCGACGACACCGTTGAACTTCTCCAGGTCATCGGCAACGATCGTTTCCCTGAGAGTGGCGATGGTCAGTTCGAGTTGACGTGTCCGCAACTCGGCGACCGTGGGTATCCGCTCGATCGAAATCCGCTGCTTGATCAGTCGCTCGATGTTGTCGAGAAGGCGTCGTTCTCTGGGTTCGGCCAAGGTGATGGCGACCCCTTCGCGGCCGGCTCGGCCAACCCGGCCGATCCGATGGACATAGGAGTCGGGAGCAGACGGAACGTCGTAGTTGACGACGTGTGTGAGCTGGTCGATGTCGAGACCGCGGGCCGCGACGTCGGTAGCAATCAGTAGCTCGGTGACACCTGTCCGAAGTCGGGCCATGACCCGATCGCGTTGCTCCTGGACGAGGCCACCATGAAGTGCCTCGGCCCGGTACCCGCGACCGTTCAGAGTCTCGGTGAGCTGGTCGACCTCGATCCGGGTCCGGCAGAAGACAATGGCAGCAACCGGTGCCTCGACGTCGAGGATCCGTCCCAGCGCCGCCGGCTTGTGGGCCCGAGCAACGATGTACGCGGTTTGACGGACCAGAGGAGCCTGGTCGGCGCCCTGGGACGCCTGTTGAATGAAGATGCGGGCGGGCTGGCGCAGGTGACGGCGCGCGATCTTGTCGACCCGGGGCGGCAGAGTGGCCGAGAAGAGAACGGTCTGGCGTTCTTTGGGTGTCGCTTCGAGGATCGCTTCGATGTCATCGGCAAACCCCATATCGAGCATCTCGTCGGCTTCGTCGAGAACCACGAGTTGGATGCCAGTCAGAGCGAGCGTGCCACGGCCAATGTGATCGAGGGCTCGACCGGGAGTGGCGACGACCACGTCGACCCCACGACTCAGGGCTTGCAGCTGGCGGCCGATCGGCTGGCCCCCGTAGATCGGGACCACCCGGGCTCCG
>JANMST010000028.1:0-2248 GCA_031389635.1 Acidimicrobiia bacterium
CGGTTCGCAGAAGTCGAATCGATATTGCCAGCAGGAATGCCCAGAAGCCGGCGTTGGCTGCCCGCTTGCTCAGGGTGTTTCCCGGATTGAGGACCCATGCCAACCGGGACCGCAAAGAAGGCATTACGACGCTACGGGAGATGGACGAGAGCCGCTACGACCGGCGGCGCGGGACGCACAACACTCAATCGATGTAGCTGTTTTCACCCGGATGACCTGGCCTCCCACCCGGCCATATCTTAGTGGTCAGTCCACTGCTCACCCATAGTCCATACGGGCCTAGTCGGCCTGGTGAACCGTTCCGCCTGTTCGATCCAGGCAGACTTGGCTTACCCCCGAACCCCGGCTTAGGCTGCCCCCGGCTACAGGCGGGAGTGGAGCGGCATGGCCCGTAGGGTCTTGATAGTGGGCATTGTCCTAGCCAGCGCGGGCGCCCTGGTTTGGTTCTTTGAACCCGCCCAGACCTGGGTTCTGACACTCGTGGGCAAGAGGGCCTCGGGAGAGACCGACCTCGGATCGATCTGTGAGGACAAGGCTCTTGGCTCCGGGGCGTTGCCCGTTGCGGCGGTCCCGTCCGGGGCCGTTCGGGTCGAAGTCGGTCAATCGCTCCAGGAGGCCCTCGATCGGTCCGGCTCGGACGGCGCAGTCGTACTCGCCGCCGGTGTCCACACAGGTCAGTCGACGCGGCCGCTGAGCGGTCAGACGATCACCGGTGAGCCCGGCGCGATTCTTCGTGGCGACGGGGCCCCGTTCGCGTTCCGGTCGTCGGAAGCCGGCGTGGTCATCCAGGGCCTTGTGATCGAGGGCTACGCACCCGAAGACAAAGCGGGTGTGATCCACGGCGATGAAGGGGCAAGAGGCTGGACGATCTCCGGTAACGAAATACACGGCAACGGAGAGGTGGGCGTTGTTGCGAGATCGGAATGGACGATCACCGGCAACCTCATTCATCACAATGGTCGCTACGGAGTAACAGGGTCGGGCGGGGACATCTTGGTCGAGAACAACGAGATTGCCTGCAACGCCCTGGTTTATGGCTCTACCTCTGACTCAGCAGCGACCAAGTTCGTGCACACCGGGGGCCTCGTCCTGGCCGGCAACAACGTTCACCACAACTTTGGGAACGGTCTATGGGTCGACATCAACAACGTCGACTTTCGCATCGAGGGGAACCGCGCCGACGCCAACGCTTTGTCCGGGATCTTCGTTGAGATTTCTTGCGGCGGAATCGTGAGCGACAACGACGTGACGGGCAACGGGTTCGGGACAACCCGCCCGGCCGGCATGGAGAACGCGGGGATTCTGGTTTCGAATTCACCCGGGATCGAGGTGACGGCCAACAGACTGGCCGACAACGCGAAAGGCATCGGCGCGATCAATTGGGCGCACGGCAACCGCGATGCCGTCGACCAATGCGTCCCCGAGGTGCGCGACCTTTCGGTCCATGGCAACGAGATCACGCAACAGTCCGGCCTTGTGGCCGGGATCGATGCGACCATCGACCAGGACTCGGTCTGGACCGAGTGGGGGAACACTTTTTCCGACAACGTCTACATCGTTGGACCCGACGCCCGGTTTCGGTGGGAGGGATCGACGATCGACCGAACCGACTGGGAAAGCCTTGGACTGGGATGAGAGCAATGCGTCACCTTCCCGTAGTCGTCCGCTGTTGTGGCCTCGACGCAGTTTGGGCTGGCCAATGCGGGTCAAAGGAGTGAGAATGTCGAGAGACCAAAACCACGGAACGAGGTCGAATCCGATGGATGGGCGAGGACAATGATCTCTCGTGTAACCCGGGGCCTGCTGGCTCTTTCATGTCTGCTTGCCCTTACCTGGTCGCTGACCTCGGTCATCGGCCCGATCGATGGCATGCGGTCTGACGGCGAGACGGTCCTGGCAATCACGGATGCCGACGGCTTCGTCGTCGGACTCGGCACCCTTTCCTCCGGCTCTTCGGGACGAGGTTCCAGCCCGAGAGACTTGCTGGACCGGGAGGGTTCGCAATCGGACGATGACGTGATCATCTATGACCCGGTCCCCGGCGGGTCAACCTCGACACCCTTCCCCACGGGTTCGCCGGTGTCATCCACCACAGCCGGTACGACCCGGACCACCGCCCGACCAACGACGACGGCTGCACCAGTTGCCACGACGACGACGGTGGTGGTGACGACGACGACGGCTGGTGGGGGTGGGGCTCCGGCGGGGTCGGTGCAGTTGAAGCCGGGCGATAGCGTTGCCAGCATTG
>JANMST010000099.1:0-13276 GCA_031389635.1 Acidimicrobiia bacterium
GTCAATCCTCGCGTCGCCGGCACTCCGAGGGGTGCCGGCGACACACTTTTGGGAACGCGAATCGCGATCCGCTAGGGCTCGGTTCTGGCGGATCGCGGATCGCGGATCGCGTTCCGACGGCGAACGCCATCGCCCCTAGCCTCTTTCCATGGAACCGGCCTCAATTCGACTGGAACCGGGGGACGGGATTCAACGTCTCAGCTTTGTGCGTCGCCTGATGCTGCTGCTCGTCGTCGTTTTCTCCGCCTTCTCTTTGGCGTTTCCGGCCGCGGCATCCAATGGCGACCAGGTTGTGGCGCAGGAGAGTCCTATAAGAATGTCGGCCCGGGCCGGTTTGGGAGGCTTCGTCGACGCCCGCCGTCCCATCGACCTGGCGGTGACCATCGGCGCCGACGTCCTCTTCATCGGCAACCTCGAGGTTCGCCAGGGCACCACCATCGTCCAGATCGCAGTGGAGGTGCCAGCGGCCGGAGAGAAGACCTACATGGTTCGCCTGGCACCCCCGGTTGGATCCGTGCAAACCCGTCTCCGTCTCTTTGCCGACGGGGTCACCGATCCCGCCGCGACAACCAACCTCCAATTGCGGGCTCCACAGGATGAAACGGTCGTCGCCGTCAGTGGATCCCCCGAGCTGATCGCCACCATCGACGAGGCGGCAGTGGCAGTGACCGGCTCCGAGATCGTCACCGCGGCAGTCGACGCCGCGGCTCTTGAGATCGGGCCTTATCCGGCTCGCTACCTGGTTCTGGATCAAGCCCAGGCTCTCCCCGAAGCGACCAGAGCATGGATCACCTCCGGGGGTCGGGTGATTGTTGCCGACGACGAGGTCGCAGCTCTCGAACTCGAATTGGGCACTCCGATCGCTGTCGGAGGTCAATCAATCCACAACGTCGGGACCGGACTGGTCATCTCGGTCCCATCGCTAACCGCCCTGGACGTGGACGGTTGGTCGTCGCTGATCAACCCGACCCGGATCGTGGTCGCCCCCCGGGATGCCTGGCAGAGCCCCGAGCTTCAGCTCATGTCAGCTGCCACCAGCGCCGGCGATCAGCGGATACCAGGCATTCCATGGCTCTTTGCGGCTGTGATCGGATACGCGGTTCTCGTAGGCCCTGTCAACTTCCTGGTGCTGCGTAAAGTCGGGCGTCGGGAATTTGCCTGGGTGACGGTGCCCTTGTTGTCGGTGCTGGCTGTGGCCGGTTTCTGGCTGGCCGGCCGGGAGCGCTTGCAGAACACCCTGGTCAATCACGCGACCGTGATCTTTGCTGCCGAGGACGATCCGCAAGCGCGGTCGGCGGTGGCGGTGGCGGCCGGAGTGGGTGGCGAAAAGACCGTCACCGTTCCTTCTCACTGGCTGGCCTACCCGGGTTCGGTCAACCCCGAGATGATGGGAGGCATGCCGGTGGCCTCGGCAGTCGCCCGAACCGACGGCAACGGCGAGTTCCGATTCTCGCTCGAACAACTAGGTGCCGCCGGTGTTCAGGGCTGGTGGAATCCGGTGGCCTCCCAGGCGCCCGATGTCAGCGCCACGATGAGCGAAGCCGAATTGGTGGTGGACGTGACCAACGACACCGATCTCGAGTATTGGGCATGGGGGATAGTTGCCACCGGGCGGGCCCAGGTGGCTCCGGAGCCGTTGATTGTTGGAGGGACAGGTCGGGCCGAGGTCGTCCCCGGCCGGTCGGGCGCCAACGAGTTCGGAACGCTGGGCGACGCCGTAATTCAGGCGCGGCAACTTTGGAACGATCCATACATCTGGAATAAGTTGAACCTTGGGTACACGGCCGACGCCATGCTCGACGGCTCCAACACCTACTTCTTCGGATTCACCGACCAGATGACGGTTCCGATCCAACTTGACGGCCGTGCGGTCGAGGTCGCCGGGACGACGCTGATAGTCGTTCCGATCGAGTCCGCGATTGGATCCCTCAGTTCCGCCACCAGCCAGCTTTTGAACACCGGGGAGGCAAGCTGGATCGACTTCGGTCCCGGCTACCTGTCGCTTTCGACCGACGAGATGACCGTGGGGTGGAATCTCGCAACGACATCACAGGGCGACCCCAGCCTCGAGGTCAACAACATGTTCGGTGAAGTTCCCCGACGGATCGACGCCTACAACTGGACCACCTCGAGCTATGACGAGATCTCGGCCGGTGACACGCTCGATCTCAATCTCTATCGCAACGCGGTCGGAGACGTCATGGTGCGAGCCCGGGCTTTCGACGATGACGACGACCCCCAGTTCCTGGAGCTGCCGATGAGCCCCTACGCATTCACTCTGGAGTGGAGCTGATGATCGCCACATTGTCCGGAGTCGAAAAGAACTACGGTGCAGTGCGGGCCCTCGACGGGATCGATCTGGAGATCCCGGAAGGCTCGGTCTTCGGACTGATCGGTCCCAACGGGGCGGGCAAGACCACTTCGATGCTCGTGATCAGCACGCTTCTGGCGCGAGACGCCGGCAAGGTCGAGGTGGTTGGGGTCGATCCTCAGAACGACCCCAAAGGGGTTCGTCGCCTTCTCGGGTACATGCCCGACTTCTTCGGGTTCTACGAGAACCTCACGGCTCGCGAATACCTCGAGTTCTTTGCGGCCGCCAGCGACATCAAAGGGCCGCGGCGCAAAGCCGTCGTAAGCGATCTCCTGGCCCTGGTTGATCTCGACCACAAAGCCGATGCCGACGTGAACAGCCTGTCGCGAGGCATGAAGCAGCGACTGTCGCTGGCCCGCTCGCTGGTGCACGATCCGCAACTACTGGTGCTCGACGAGCCCGCCTCGGGGCTTGATCCCCGAGCTCGAGTCCAGTTGCGCGAGCTCATCGCCGAACTCTCCCGGTTGGGCAAGACCGTCATCATCTCGTCGCACATTCTGTCCGAGCTCGAAGGGATCTGCTCCCACCTTGCCGTCATCGACGACGGCAAGGTCAAAGCCCATGGTGACCTCGACGAAATCCGTAAGGCCCTCACGTCGAACCGCCGGGTGACGATCCGCATGCCCGACGAGCGGGTCGACGAAGTTGCCCAGCTTATGGGCGCCCAGCCCCTGGTCAGCGAGATCGACGTTGAAAGGGGCCGAGTCCGGTTCGTGATGGCGGGCGACGACCACGAATCGGCCCGCCTTCTGGCCCAGGTCGTTTCCACCGGCACCGAGGTCGCCGAGTGGCGCGTCGAGGCGGCGGGGCTCGAAGAGTTGTTCCTGCAGATCACCGCTGACGATGAGGATGAGCAGTCGTGAACCCGGTATTGACCCGCGAGCTTCTCGAGCGTTTTCGCACCCGGCGGGCGCCGTGGTTCATCTTTGGATGGACCCTCGGGATCGGCCTGATCGGCTACGTCGTGTACCTGGTTGGCCAACAGGTGGCCAACGGTTTCTTCGGGTTGGGCCGGCTGGTCGCCTCGGGGTTCATGGGGAGGTTCCTCTTCCAGGCCATGGCTTTGTTAATGATGACGGCCGTAGTGATGGTGGTCCCCGGTGTTACGGCTCTGTCAATCGTCGGGGAGAGAGAGCGGCAAACGTTGAGCCTGCTCCAGGTGACTCAGCTGTCGCCGTTCCAGCTGATTGTCGGGAAGCTCACCTCTTCGCTGTCGTACTTCCTGCTCCTGCTGGTGGCGGTAGCCCCGATCATGGCGCTGCCGCTTCTCTTCGGAGGAATGTCTTTCGGCGACGTGTTCGCCGCTCTGGCGATCATGATTGCGACTGCTGTCATGATCGGCAGTGTTTCCCTGGCGATCTCGGCGCGGGCCCGTTCCAGCCGGGGTGCCGTCGCCGGCTCCTATGTGTTTGCTTTTCTGATCGCCTTCTTCACCATTGCCATGCTGCTAGCCGAGTTGCTGGTGGTGCGGGGCGCCGGGGGAGCGATCGTGCCCGCCCGCGGCCGCGAGGTGTACAGCTCCTGGCTCAATCCTTACGTGGCCATGGTCGATGCCATCGAAGCCCCCCTCGCCTTGAAAATGGACGGACAACTGACGCCCTTCACGCCGATCGACTCACTGCTCTTTGCCAGACAGGGGATCTCGGGCGGCGGGGTGCTTGGTGGTGGCGGCGGGTTCGTGGAGTTACCCGGCATCCCGACCGATGATGGCCGCCAGCTCGTTCGTGTACGCAGAGGACCGGTCTGGGTGCGGACTCTGATCATCTACGTGGCTGTGTCCGCTCTTGCCTTGATGAGGGCCGGCCGCACCGTACGTGCACCCGCCGCTCGACCTTTCCGCCTAAAGAGGTATCGAAGTGCCCCTTCCTGAGTCGATCGCATCGCTGATTGCCACCGCCCGGCGTCGTCTGCTGATGTCTGGCGTGTCTCATCTGGTGGTCCTGGCCGTTGGACTGACCGCTGCGCTGGCAGCAGTCCTGGTCGCCATTGCCCGCTTTGTGGTGTTGCCTTGGGCCGAGCCGGTCGCGGCTGGCGCCATCGCAGCCGCGATCCTGGTTGCAGCGATCGTTGCCTGGGTGCGCCGTCCCTCAGCGGCTCGGGCAGCACTCGCGGTCGACCGCAGATTGGGGGGCTTCGACCGGATTTCAACGGCTCTCGAGCTGGCGGGACGCGAATCTTCAGGGACTGGGGGCTTCGACGATCTCGACCGCCGCCAGGTGACTGCCGCCGGGGCCTGGGCCCAGAACCGGACTCTCGATGGCTTCGGGCGGGTGTTCCCTTCCGGCTCGATGCCCCGATTGGCGGCGGCTGCGGTTGCTGGCCTGCTCATTCTCGCCCTCGTGCCCTCCTCGGCCGATGTGGCATTGGCCAGGCGCCAGGCCGATATGGATCTGATTGCCGACGAGATCGAACGTCTCAGCGAGGAGGCAGCGGAAGCGCCGGAGGAGGTCCGTGAAACTCTGGAACAGCTTCTCGAAGAGCTTCGCCAGGCTCAAAACCTCGACCAGGCGATCTCCGAACTTGGCGAGGCCCGCCAGGACCTTGCTGAGCAGGCCGATCCCGCCGACCTCGCCCGTCGTACAGCACTGGCCGGCCTGGAGCAACGACTCAGCCAGAGCCCTCTCGCCGAGGGGCAAACCGCCGCCGAGCAGCTCCGGAACCTTGCCGCCTCACTCGGCTCCTCATCACCAGCGGAGATGATCGCTGCTGCCGCCGAGTTGGCATCCCGCGCCGAGGACATGGCCGGGGTCGACCAGGAATTGTCCGACGCCCTCGCCTCGGCGGCCTCCGCCCTCCAGCAGGCGGCCGGAGACCCGAGTTCGATCGGCCAGGCGTCGGACACGTTGCGGGCGGCGGCCGATCAGATTGAACGAGCGGCCGGGGAGGCCGCCGAGGCATCGGCCCGCTCCGATGCACAAGCCGCGGTGCGCGATGCCCAGGCGCGCCTGTCCGATGCTCAGGCCCAAGGCGAAGGTCAAGGCGAGGGCCAGGGTCAAGGCGAAGGCCAGGGACAGGGTCAAGGCGAAGGTCAAGGTCAAGGTCAAGGTCAAGGTCAAGGTCAAGGTCAAGGTCAAGGTCAAGGTCAGGGCCAAGGTCAAGGTGGCGGCGGTGGCGGTGGCGGCCAGGGTGGCAGCGGAAGCGGCAGCGGCTCGAGCAGCGGCGGCACGGGCTCTGGAAGCGTCGGCAGTGGTCAGGGCGACGACGACCCTGCTCGTGACCCATCCCGGTCCCAAGTGTTCGACCCGGTCGCCGGCCAGCTCGGTGACGAGGTCCGGGTGGATTTCGAAGGCGGCAGCACCCCCGGCGAGCCCACCGGATCCACTTCTGGTCAGGGAATCGACAACCTCCCGCTACAGAGCTACACCGATCGTTTCTCCGAGTATCAGAACGCAGCCCTCGACTCCCTCGACAGGCTCGTCATTCCGGCCGCCCTGCAGGATCTCGTCCGCCAGTACTTCACGGAGTTGGAACCATGACGCCAGAGGAATTCGCTACCCACCTCGGAGCGGCCAGGGCAGAAGTGGCAAAGGTGATCGTCGGCCAGCGCGAGCTGGTCGACACCGTGTTGACCGCCGCCCTTTGCGAAGGGCATGTGCTGCTCGAAGGAGTGCCGGGCCTCGGCAAGACCAAGCTGCTTTCAACCCTCGGGCGGGTGCTCGATGTCGAATTCGGCCGCGTGCAGTTCACGCCCGATCTAATGCCGGCCGACATTCTCGGCACCAAGGTGCTGATCGGCAACGACTTCAAGTTCCACGAGGGCCCGATCTTTGCCAACTTCGTTTTGGCCGACGAGATCAACCGCGCCACCCCCAAGACTCAATCGGCGTTGCTCGAGGCGATGCAGGAGAAGCGGGTGACCCTCGGGGGGGAGACTCATTCTTTGCCCCGTCCCTTCTTGGTGATGGCCACCCAGAACCCGATCGAACAGGAAGGCACCTACCCGCTGCCCGAGGCCCAACTCGACCGTTTCCTCTTCAAGGCTCTCGTCCCGTTCCCTTCCGCCGACGACATGGTGGAGATCCTCAAGAGGACCACGGCCGGAGAGGAGGCCCAGCCCGAGCCGGTGCTCGATGGCGCTGCCATCACCGAGATGTCGGCGCTGGTGCGCGAGCTCCCCACCGCCACCCACCTGTTGCGCTACGCCGCCACCCTGGTCGAGGCAACCCATCCCGACAGTCCGTTGGCCCCCGACATGGTTCGACGCTACGTCCGCAACGGCGCCAGCCCGCGTGGCGCCCAGGCAATGATCCTGGGCGGCAAGGCGGCGGCTCTGATGGATGGGCGTCCCAACCTGGCAGCCGAAGACATCTGGGGTGTCGCTCGAATGGCTCTGCGCCATCGCCTGGTCCTTGGTTACGAAGCGCTGGCAGACGGGATCAAACCAGACCAGATCGTCGAGGATGTCCTCGGCGCCCATCCGAGCCCTACCGTCGAATGACCACCCTCTCTCGCCAGGTGCCGCCTCGGAAGCATGAGCCCGGTCACTGATGTTGCTCGAGGCCGAACTCCGAGGCCGTCTCGAGCGGCTTTCTCTTCGATCCCGCAGAAGGGTCACGGCACAGTGGTCGGGCAGACACTCTTCCCGCCACAAAGGTGAGAGCCTCGACTTTGCCGACTATCGGGAGTACGTGCCCGGAGACGATTTTCGACGCATCGATCACAACTTGTGGGCCCGTCTCGGCGTCCTTCTCGTCCGGCAGTTCGAAGCCGAGGAGGAGCTGCCGCTGAAGGTGGTGGTGGATACGTCGGCTTCGATGGGTTTCTACCGCAAGCTCGAAACTGCCCGGGTCCTGGCGGCGATGATGGCCTATCTGGGGCTGGCGGGTGGCGATCGGGTCCAGTTGATCGGCATTCCTGGACCGACCGAGAAGCCGATTCGGCTCGGTCCGGCCGGACGCCACCTTTCCCGGTGGCCGCATCTCGAGTCCTGGCTCGAATCGTTGACCGCGGAAGGAACCATGCCCCTTGCCCCGGCGTTGCGACGCCTGGCCGGAGAGGGACCCAACCGCGGTTCGATCATCCTGCTTTCCGATCTGATGACGCCCGATTGGCAAAGTGCAATCGACGGCCTCGGGATCGGGGCCGGGGGAGTGGTGCTCCATGTCCTCGGCCAGGAGGAACTCGACCCGCAAATGGCCGGCGACCTTCGACTGGCCGACGCCGAAACCGGTTCCGAGATCCCTGTGTCGACGTCGGAAGAAACGATGCGGCGATATCGGGCAGCCCTCGAGAGATTCGCCCTGGAAGCTGCCGGCCGGGCCCGGAGGGCGGGCCTCGACTACGTGCTCGTCCCTGCTCTTGATGGCGCGGCCGATCAAGTCCTGGGAGCCCTGGCTCGAGCGGAAGCCCTGAAGTGAAAGTACGTGATACGTGGTACGTGGTACGTGGTACGTCAAACCATGAGGTTCTGGCGTCTGGCGTCTGGCGTCTGGCGTCTTCCTTGCCTCCGCCTTGCGCCTTCCGCCTTCCGTCTGGAAGTTCATCATGAGCTTCCTCATTCCTGCTGCCTTTGGATTGGCCGCTCTGGCGGGGCCGCTGATCGTCCTCTACATGCTTCGATCCCGCCGGCCTCGTCTCGAAGTCGCCAGCACGATTCTGTGGGAACAGGTCGAGGTTCCGGTCTCGTCGGCGGTGCCCTGGCAGAAACTGCGGATAACGCCGCTGCTGATCCTGCAACTGCTGGTCCTGGCCGGATTCGTCCTCACCCTGGCCCGGCCCTTCTACACCCAGCAGACCCTCCTCGGGCCTCACACGGTATTCGTCGTCGACACGTCGGGATCGATGTCGATGGCCAACCGCCTGGAGACGGCCCGAGCCTCAGCCTTCGGTCTCATTGGTGACCTCTCCGAATCGAATCAAGTCTCGGTGGTCGAAGCGGGGCCGGTCCCGCGGGTCTTGGTCGCGTTCGCCCGCGACCCGGAGTTGGTGTCCGCGGCGCTGACTTCTCTCAACCCGACCGGGGGCCGAGCGGATCTGTCGGGGGCGTTGCGCCTTGCCCGGGGATTGGCCACGCCGGATCGCCCGACCAACATCCTCATCTTTTCGGATGGGGGCGATGTGGCTCTGGCAGAAGAGCCGATCGTGGGAGCAGAGTTCGTCCGGTTCGATGACTTCGGCCCCAACCTCGCAGTCACGGCCTGGTCGCTGGAACCATCCACCGAAGGCACGACGAGGGCGTTTCTCCAGGTCTCCAACTTCTCCGGTGAGGTCAGGCCCGTTCAGGCCGAGGTGTCGGTCAACGGGCTCAGTGCCGGGTTGGTCGACCTGGAGGTACCCGCCCTGGCGGCTGCCCGCGCCACCACCCCGGTCGACGCCGGCCCCGGTGACGTGGTGTCGGTTCAATTGCTCGATACCGATGATGCCCTGGCGATGGACGACAGATCGGATCTGGTGGTCGGGGGTGGTCCCGATCGGAACGTTTCGATCCTCGGGGAAGGGTCTCCGTTCCTCGCAGCTCTCGTCGACGCGGTCGGTGGCTTTGCCACCGGCGGTACCGGACCGGCCGATGTTCTCATCGTCGACGGCGGTGAGCTGCCCGAGATCGACCGCCCGGCCTGGCTGATCGCCCCAGAGTCGCCTCCTGAGGGAGTGACAGTGACGGAACTGGTGAGGAACGCAGCCGTCACCTACCAGCGGCCCGGCGAACCCATCCTCGACTCTGTCGACCTCTCATCGGTGGCGGTGGCCGAGGCCCAGGTGGTCGATGCCCCGCGCTGGCTGACCCTGGTTCGGGCTGGCGACGTTCCGTTGATATTGCTAGGTGACGTCAACGGACATCGCGTCGCCTATTTCACGTTCGACCTCACCCATTCCAATCTCCCCATCCAGGTGGGATTTCCGATCCTTGGAGCCAGGATTCTCGAATGGCTTGGAGGGGCCGGAGCCGGAGCGGTTTCCACCGAGCCGGCCGGGACCCCGATACCGCTCACGGTGCAGGCCGGGCTGACGGCCCGCATAACTCTCCCCGACGGCGAGGTCCGCGGCCTCACCCCGGGTGCCGCGACCTTCACCGAGACCGGACGGCCCGGCGTCTATCGCCTCGAATACGTGGCTGCCGACGCCACCGTGACTCCGGGGGCGGTGGCAGTTCGGACCTTCGTCGCCGACGAATCGGCCGGGGCGTCGCGGGCGTTGGCGACCAGCGGATCGGTCACCGAAGCCGATGAGGCCTCGACGCTGATCAGGGAATGGGCACCGTGGGTCATCGGAGCCGTCCTCCTGTTGATGGCGATCGAATGGTGGGTTGGCCATCAGCGTCCGTGGCTCCGCAGGAAGCAGGCAACCGTATGAGATTCGACAATCCGTGGTGGCTGGTGGCCGCAATTCCGGTCCTCGGAGGCGCCTGGTTGGTCGCCCGCCAGGGGGGCCGAACCGTTCCGCGCCGTCAGCATCGGGCGGCGACCTGGGTTCGGCTGGCCGCCCTCTCCCTGCTGGTGATGGCCGCTGCCCAACCGATCCTGACCAGGGCCGTTGATGATCGTTCAGTTCTGTTCCTTCTGGACCGGTCGGCCTCGATCTCGGCCGAGGCCGCCGCCGAGCAGGAGGAGTTCCTGGTTCTTGCTCTGGCCGAAGCCCGGGCCGACGCCCAAACCGCCGTCGCCGTATTCGGACGCGATACCAGGCTCGACTCGGCCTTTACCAGTAGCCGGATCCCCGGCCCGGTTCGGACCATCCCCGACGACTCCGCCACCGACCTGGCCGGTGCCCTGGAGGCGGCTGCGGCATTGATGCCGAGCGAGGGCTCGCGACGGATCGTCCTGATCACCGACCTGGTTCCCACGACCGGTGATGTTCGCCCGGCGGTGAGGCGTTTGGCCGATCAGGGTGTGGCGGTGGACGTCGTGGAGTTGGCGTCGGCGCGAAGTGCCGATGCCCTGGTGGAAAGCGTCATCCTTCCGGCCGCGGCTCGGGAAGGCGACGTCGTCGCGATCACCGCGGTTGTCAGATCCAACGTTGCCGGGCCGGCCCAGCTCATCGTCACGTCGGCCGATGGGCAGGAACAGGTAATCGAGGTCGACCTCGTCGCCGGGCGCAACGAGATCCCTATCGAGGTGCCCGCCGTCGGAACCGGCTTCCTGCCCGTGGCCGTCGAGGTGAGAACCGACTTCGACACGAGACCGGAGAACAACCGTGCCGAAGGCATAACCCGGCTCCTGGGGCCGGCCCGGATCGCCATTGTCGAAGGGGTGGAGGGTGAAGCCGACGATCTCGTGCGCGCCCTCGAAGCGGGCGGCATGGAGGCAGATCTCCGACGTTCGATTCCAACTGAGAGCGATCTCCTCACATATGACGCGGTCGTACTGGTCAATGTCGACCAACCCGGTACCGAGGATTCGGAGAACCTGGCCGCCTTTGTGGAGGAACTGGGTCGTGGCCTGTTGGTCATCGGCGGCGACCGTGCCTACGGACTGGGTGACTATCACCAGACCCCGCTCGAAGCCGTGCTACCGGTCAGCTCCAATCCCGACGACCTGGTCCGGCGCCAGCCCGTGGCCGAGATACTGGTCATCGACACCTCCGGGTCCATGGGGGCCTGTCATTGCAATGGCGGGACCGCCGTCGACGGGGGGGTCGTGAAGACCGACATTGCACGAGCCGGCGCCGAACTGGCGATCGAGGCGCTGACCGATAGCGACCGGGTGGGTGTGTTGACATTCACCTCCGGCACCGACTGGGTGATCCCTCTTGCTCCCCGGTCGACGATCACCGATGCGGCCGGTGCACTGGCGGGCATAACCCCCAATGGTGACACCGAGATCTCCAACGCCCTCGAGGTCGCTTTGGCTGAACTGGTCGGAGCGCCTGAGGAGCTTCGTCACATCGTCCTCTTCACCGACGGGTGGGATCCGAACGACGCCAACCTGCTTCCGATCGCCCGTGAGATCGCCGACGCGGGCGTGACTCTCTCTGTCCTCGGGACCGGAGAAGGTCCGGGAACGACGCTCGAACGTATGGCCGAGCTGGGCGGTGGCCGCTTCTACCCGGGGACCGATCTCGAATCCATCCCCGAGATCTTCGTCGAGGAGACACTGACGGTTGCCCGCAACCTCGCCACGGAAGGAACGTTCTTCCCGGTGTTGCGCTCGCCCTCGCCCGTCACCGAGGACCTCACGAGCTCGCCGCCGCTTCTCGGTTATGTCCTCACCAAAGCGAAGGGGAGTGCCTCGATCGTGATGGAGATCGGTCAGGGCGATCCCTTGTTGGCGACCTGGCAACGGGGGCTTGGTCGGGCCACCGCCTGGACTTCGGACGCCACCGCTCGCTGGCTGAGCCAGTGGATCGAGTGGGACGGATACGTGGACTTCTGGGGAGCGGTCGTCCGCGATGTGCTTCCGGCGGGACGCGAGAACCCACCCGCCACGTTCGTCTCGGAGGGGTCGCTCCAGGTCAGCCTCGATCTCCCCGGTGCCGAGCTCGATGCAACGGCCACCGCCCGGGTGCGGACCCCGAGTGGTGAGGTCGTGGTTGTTCCGATGAACCGCACCGATGCCGATAGCTTCGGCGCGGCGGTCCCTCTTGCCGAGGCCGGCGCCTACTGGGTGGCGGTCACCGTCGCCAACCCCGATGGATCACAGGTCACATCCAGTTCGGGAGCCGTCTCGGCATACGAGGAGGAATTCGCTTTCCGCGAGCCGGACCCAACGCTGGGCTCGGACATCGTTGAACTCACCGCCGGTCGCCTCAACCCGGAACCTGAGGCCGTGTTCGATGCGGCCCCGGTCCGGGGCAGGGCCGAAGTCTCGATCTGGCCGTGGCTGGTGGTGGCCGCGCTGTCGTTGTTTCTGGTCGACGTGGCGCTCCGGCGTTTGGTGTTCTCGGTCGGGGATGCCGACGCCTGGAAGGAAGGCTTGACAAGCGCCCGCACGAAGGAGAAGCGGCGAATCGAGAAGAAGATCGAGGAAGCCGAGTCGTCGGGAGCACCGCCACCGGTCTTGTCGGAATCCGAGACGCTAGAGCGGCTGATGCGACGGAAACGCGGAAACTGAAGCACACGTGGAGCGAAGGCGGCTCGGTAATTCTGGTCTCGAGTCCGGGGTGGTCGGCATGGGGACGTGGCGGACCTTCGACGTGCGGGGAGCCAAGGTCGAAAAAGACCGCGCCCTCCTGGTCGATCGGGCAGTGGCGGCCGGGGTCGACCTTTTCGACTCTTCCCCGATGTACGGGGAGGCGGAACGAGTTCTCGGTCAAGCGCTGACCGCGGTTAGGGACCGGGTCCTGGTCGCCACCAAGGTGTGGTCGGCGGACGACGGTGTGGCCGCCCGTCAGATTGCAGATGCGCTGTCCTTCTTCGGAGGCCGGGTCGATCTCTATCAGGTTCACAACCTGGTCGCCCTTCCCGGACGGCTCGAAATGCTCGAAGAATTGAAAAGCGACGGACGGGTCGGGGCGATCGGCGCCACTCATTTCTCGGAATCGGCGTTGGATCAGTTGCGGAACGTGATGGAGAGCGGACGGATCGACGCCATCCAGGTCCCCTACAACCCGATTCAGCGTCAGGTCGAGCGTGACATTCTTCCCCTCGCCGCCGAGCTGGGGCTGGGTGTCCTCATCATGCGGCCCTTCGGTGAGGGTGCGTTGCTTCGCCGGCATCCCGGCTCGCCCGAGCTTGCGGCCTTCCATGAGTTCGGAGTGACAACGTGGCCGCAGGCGCTGCTGAAGTGGGTGCTATCGGATGAGAGGTGTCACGTCGCCATCCCTGCCACGAGTTCTATTCACCACCTCGACGAAAACCTCACAGCAGGCAACCCACCCTGGTTCGGAGAGAAGGAACGTGCCCTGGTGACGCGGCTCGCATCCTGACCTTCAAGCCTCAAGCCTCAAGCCTCAAGCCTCAAGCCAGAAGCCACGTCTCACGTCACACGTCTCACGTCACACGTAATACGGGTTTTCCGTTTCGGGCTTGGG
>JANMST010000125.1:0-1937 GCA_031389635.1 Acidimicrobiia bacterium
GTCGCCGAGCTCACGACGGTGTCAGCCACAGATCTCCCGCCCCCCGCCGCCCGCGATCGGGTCGCCGCCCCTGACGCCGCCCGAGCGGATCGTCTCGCGCAGCACCTGCTCATCCCACTCCGAGAGGATCGTCACGGTCTCGGTGTCGACCTCGTGCTGCAAGTCGTCACCGCACTCCCGGGAGTCCATGCGCATCTGCTCCGTGTAGTCATCGGACCCGATCAGGCCGGCGACCATGGCTGCGGCGTCGACCGCTTCCTGGAACCGATCTGGAAGCAGCGCCCGCGCGCTCTCGCCTCCCGCGCCGCGCGCGAGCACTTGCATCGGGACGTCCCGCCACCTGATCACCGTCAGCTCAGCCATGGTCGGCACCTTCCTGGAGCATCACGACGCGGTGGCCGCCGCGCGCTTGGCCAGCACCAACGCCTGCGCGGTCTCGGCGGCGACCGCGGCATCACGGCAGTAGGCGTCGGCCCCGACCGCCTTGCCGAACTCCTCGTTCAGCGGCGCACCGCCGACCAGCACGATGTACTTGTCACGGAGCCCCTTGGCCTCGAGCTCGTCGATCACGACCTTCATGTAGGGCATCGTGGTCGTGAGCAGCGCGCTCATTCCGAGGATCTCGGGCTGATGCTCCTCGAGCGCGGCCAAGTACTTCTCGACCGGGTTGTTGATACCGAGGTCGACCACGTCGAAGCCGGCGCCTTCAAGCATCATCGCGACCAGGTTCTTGCCGATGTCGTGGATGTCGCCCTTCACGGTGCCGATCACGACCTTGCCCATCCGCTCGGCGCCGGTCTCGGCGAGCAGCGGCCGGAGGATCTGCATGCCGGCTTTCATCGCGTTCGCGGCGAGCAGCACCTCGGGGACGAACAGGATCCCGTCGCGGAAGTCGACCCCGACGATCCGCATACCCTCGACCAAGGCGTCGTTGAGGACGGCTTGGGGGCCCCATCCCCGGGACAAAAGGATGTTGGTTCCGATCACGATCTCTTCGGCCAGGCCGTCGTAGAGGTCGTCGTGCATCTGCTCGACCAGTTCAGGGTCGGTAAGGGCATTCAGATCGAGATCGTCACCGGCCATCGACTACTCCTGTTGAGTTCCACGATACGGGATTGTGCTGTATGTCGGAACTTTACCCGAGCACGGATCAAGTGTCCACGGTGAAGAGCGCGTAGCTGTCTTCGGGGACAAAGGGCTACGCCTTCCTTACCGGTACTGTTCCATGACCTTGGCTTCTACCACTCGCCTCACCGCGTTCTCCCATGGAGCCGGGTGCGCCTGCAAGCTCGGTCCCGACGACCTCGCCGCGATTGTCGGGCCACTGCGCGATCACCCGGCCACGTCGTCTCCGAACCTGATCGTCGGTCTGCAGACTTCGGACGATGCCGGGGTGTGGGAGCTTCCTTCAGGAGAAACGCTGGTGCAGACGGTCGACTATTTCACCCCGATCGTCGACGACGCTTACGACTGGGGCCGAATAGCGGCCGCCAACGCCCTTTCCGATGTCTATGCCATGGGAGGAGCACCAATCACGGCCCTCCAGTTGGTCAGTTGGCCGCGGACCGTGCTTCCTTTCGATCTCCTCGGCGAGGTCCTCCGGGGCGGCGCCGACATCATGGCGTCGAGCGGCACAACCATCGTGGGGGGACATTCGATCGACGACCCCGAGCCGAAGTACGGGTTTGCTGTCACCGGGTTGGTACCTCGCGACGGAGTTATAACCAACGCCGGCGCCCGCCCCGGCGACCGTCTGATCCTGACCAAGCCCCTCGGTATGGGGGTGATCACTACCGCCTTGAAGCGCGGCGTTTGTCCGCCGGCTCTCGCCGAAGCGGCGGTGGCGACCATGACCACCCTCAACGCCGATGCCGTCGGGCCGATGCAAAAGGTCGGCGTCAACGCCGCCACCGACATCACCGGCTTCGGCCTCCTCG
>JANMST010000135.1:0-14073 GCA_031389635.1 Acidimicrobiia bacterium
CGAGCCCACGAACCTTGAACCTCAGACCTCGAACCGCTCTCCGCGAAGAACTCCCCGAGCAGCTTCGCCAACTGTTCCGCGTGCGACCACGGCAGTTCGTGGCGGGCATCGTCGAGTTCTTCGATCGTCGAGTTCTTGATGAGGGAAGCCAGTTCCCGCTGCCACTTCGGGGGCACCAATTGATCCTTCGCAGGAATCACCACCAGTGTCGGAGCGGTAATCCTGGATAGGTGAGGGCGCCCATCGAATCGAAACAAGGCAAGGCTGGCAGCAGCGCCGGCGTCGGGATCGCGCCGGTGGGTCTCCTCCCACAGCCAGCGGGCGTGTTTCGGCTCGACCGCTCCCACTGCCAGCAAGTACCCGGCTCGAACCTCGGGTGTGCCGGTCCCGGTCAATCGCTCCCAGGCCCTCGTGATCAGGGCGCCGATTGACCGCCCCAGCTTCCAGGCGGTCGGGTGATAGGCCATCGCCCCCACCAGGGCGAGTCTCTTGACCAGGTGAGGATGCCGGTAGGCGACCGCCTGAGCGATGGCTCCTCCCATCGAGTACCCGGCGATCCCGACCGGTTCCAGGTCGAGAGCATCCACAACCGCAGCGATGTCGTCTGCTTCGTCTTCGATCTCGAAGCGTCCTCGCTCCGGCACCGACAGCCCGTGGGAACGATGGTCAATCATCACCACGCGAAAGCGATCGGCCAACAACGGGGCAACCTTGTACCACTCGGCCATCGAGGAGCCGGCCAGACCGTGGATCAACACGATCACCGGAGCGTCGACTGGGCCGACTTCTCGAACCGACATCTCCCGGTCGCCCGCGAACACGGTTCGGGCTGGGACCTTCCAGGGATGCTCCTGATTGGCTCGCCACCGTGGTGGGATGACCGGGCCGAAGATCCTCCATAGAGCGAGGAAGATCAGAACCCGCCAAAACACCTTCATGACAAGTCACCCGCCGCGAACGCGAATTCTGCGACCGGTTGGCCGCCGATGAGGTGTTCCTGAATGATGCGCTCAACCACCTCGACGGTCACATTCCGATACCAGGTCCCCTCCGGATATACGACCGCGATCGGTCCCTGCTCACAGATGCGGAGACAGTCGGCCTTGGTGCGGAGGACGCACCCCTGACCTGGCGGAACTGGAGAGGCCTCGATGCCGGGCTTGCCGCCCCACTCGGGCGGAGGGGACGCGAGATTCAGCTCCTTGAGGCGGGCTTTCAGGTACTTCCATACCTCGGCGGTTTCCTCGTATGGGGCGCACTTGGGGGTCTTCTGCTCGGCACACACGAAGATGTGGCGTCGCGCCCGCCCGATCGAGAGGGCGTCGGCGATGGTTTCCAGGCGCTCAACGGGATCCATAGCGCTTAACGCTAACGGTGCTCGGGCATCCGAGACTCGTCGATAATGGGGCTCGTGGTTCCGATCGTTGTCACTTTCCTGGCAATCCTGGCTCTGATCGCTCTGGCCGCCGCGATCGTCCTGATCGTTGCTCCCCGAAGTTGGATCGTCCCCCAGATCGGACCGGTCGCAGCCAATCTCGCCTGGGCGGTTGCGGTGGTGTCGACTCTGGGCAGCCTGTTCCTGTCCGAGGTCGCCAACTTCATCCCCTGCCTCCTGTGCTGGATCCAGCGCGGATTCATGTATCCCCTGGCCATCGCTCTTGCCTTCCCTCGGGCCCGTCGGAGCCGCGCGGTCTCCCTGTGGGCGCTCGCCGGCTCATTGGTCTCGATCTATCACTACGCCATCGAGCAGATTCCGAGCTTTGCCGGCTCCGACTTCTGCTCAGCGACCATTCCCTGCAGCTTCATCTGGGTCGAGGAGTTCGGCTTCGTCACGATCCCCTTCATGGCGCTGGGCGGTTTCCTCTCCATCGCCGCCCTCACTCTGACCCACCGGCGGTGGCTGCGGGCGATGCCCGGCTAGTCCGGAATCTGGTGCGCTCCCGACGAATTCGAAATTTGGCCGGTGACCACCCCTATCTTGTGTTGACCGCATGACCAAGACCCCCGCCCCGCCCCGCCGTACCGGTCTCTATGTCGGCCTCGCCCTCGTCGTGGTAGTGGCGCTAGGTGGTGCGATCCTCCTCTCGAGGCCCGCTGAGAACACCGACGGCATGCCCCTTGACGCGACCGTCACAGTTTCTGGCGATTCACTTCCTGCCTTCGGCGGCGAACCTGCCTCCGATGCCGCGATCGGTCTGGAGGCTCCGAATCTCACGGGTCAAGGCTTCGATGGGGAGGAGATCTCGATCACAAACGATGGTCGGCCGAAGGTGATCCTCTTCCTTGCCCACTGGTGCCCGCACTGTCAGCGAGAGGTTCCGGTTCTGCAGAGTTACGCCGATGCGACCGGGTTCACCGACAGCGTCGACATCTACTCGGTAGCGACCAGCAATAGCCCGACTCAGCCCAACTGGCCGCCCTCATCGTGGCTGGAGCGAGAAGGATGGACCTTCCCGACCATCGTCGACGATCCTGAGAGCACCGCCTTTCAGGCGTTCGGTCAAGGCGGCTTTCCGTATTACGTCCTGATCGGCTCCAACGGCCAGGTCGCCTTGAGGATGAGCGGGGAACAGGATCCGGCGGCGCTCGCCGATCTCCTTGTCGAGTTGGCAGACCTTTGATGTCGCGCAAGACACTACCTCTCACCCCCGAGTTGGCCCGCTACCTGCTCGATCACTCGTCTCCCTTGCCGCCGCTCGCAACGCGCCTCATCGATGAGACAGCTGCGATGGGAAGAGTTGCGGGCATGCAGATAAGTCCGGAACAGGGTCTGTTTCTAAGGCTCCTAATCACCCTCACCGGCGCTCGCCGAGTGCTCGAGATCGGTACCTTCACAGGCTTCTCATCCCTGATGATGGCCTACGGCGGAGCCGAGGAGGTGGTGTGCCTCGACATCAGCGAGGAGTTCACCTCCGTCGCGCGTCGCTACTGGGTGGAAGCCGGCGTCGACCAGGTGATCGACCTGCGAATCGGCCCGGCGGTTGATTCGCTGAAGCAGCTGGGCGAGGACGAGGTGTTCGACTTTGTCTTCATCGATGCCGACAAGGACAACTATTCCACCTACTTCGAGATGTCGCTCGCCCGTCTCGAGCCGGACGGTCTCATCGCGGTCGACAACACTCTTTGGTCGGGCAGAGTCCTCGACCCCTCGGATCGGACTCCGGACACCATGGCAATAAGGTCATTCAACGAGGCATTGGCCAGCGATGATCGAGTCGAAACCTTGATCCTCCCGATCGGAGACGGGCTGACGCTGATACGACGCAAATAGGGCGGCCAAGATTGGAGCGATTCCCGACCCGGATTGTTTGTCTGACCGAGGAGCCCACCGAGGTTCTCTACGCGCTCGGTCAGGAACATCGCATCGTGGGGATCTCTCAGTTCACGGTCCGCCCAAAGCAGGCACGGCAGGACAAGCCCAAGGTCTCGGCTTTCACCAGCGCTCGCATCGAGAAGATCATGGACCTCGAGCCCGATCTGGTCGTCGGCTTCTCCGACATCCAGGCCGACATTGCTCGTCAATTGATTGCGGCCGGTGTGGAGGTATGGATCAGCAATCATCGAAGCGTCGACGGCATCCTGGGCTACGTGCGGCGGCTGGGTGGCATGGTCGGGGCCGCCGATCTCGCCGAGGCCTATGCACTGTCGCTCGAGGACCATCTCAAAGAGATCAAGCACTCCGCATCGATGCTGTCCCTCCGGCCACGGGTCTACTTCGAGGAGTGGAATGATCCTCTCATCACCGGAATCAAGTGGGTGTCGGAGCTCATCGCTTTGGCCGGTGGTGATGACGTCTTCGCAGACAAGGCGGAAAGCTCCCTGGCGAGCGGACGAATTCTCGCGGATCCCAAGCAGGTAGTTGATCGAAGCCCAGACGTCATGTTGGCATCGTGGTGCGGGAAGAAGTTCCTTCCCGACACGGTGCCCGGGCGGTCGGGGTGGGATGCCGTTCCGGCTGTGGCCAATGGCCAAGTCCATGAAATCGACTCGGCGATCATCCTCCAACCCGGGCCGGCTGCGCTGACTGACGGGATCGACCGGATCCATCAGGTAATCGTCGACTGGTCGCGTCAGCAGGCTCGTTAATTACCTTGACGAACCTCGGCCCGCCCGCGTAACTTCAAATTCGCAAGTACCCGGAGACGACGAGCAGCACGAAAGGAGGTGCCCGAAATGGTCGATTCGACCTTCATTGCCATGACCCGATTCAGTGTCATCACCGCGGGCACCACCGGCCTGCCCGCCGCCGGGGAACTTCTCCTCGGCTGACCAGGCCGGTCGTTTCGCACAAGAAGTTCTGGTCGGACCTATCGCGTCCGACATGTCACGAGGAGAAACCATGCAGTCGTACAACTACCGGTCCGTGAAGGCCATCGCCGAGCACCGGTATCCACAAATCAGCAAGAACCGTCGGAACCCCAGCCGTATTGCGCCCAACAAGATCTGGCGCGATGAGGTTTGGCACGACTCGATCCCTGCCAAGCGCAAGCAGCGAGCGAACAACCGGGCCCCGGATCGCTCTCGGGCTGCCTAAGGACGCCTGGGACGGGGCGCAAAGAGTGAGGGCCGGATCACCGGATCAGGCCCTCACTCGCGTCATTCCTGAGGCCTCGCGCTATTCGCGCTCGGCCATCACTTGCTCGACCATCTGCCGAAACTGCGGAAATCGGGAAAGGGCGTCGCGGAAATCCCACGACATCAGGGCCAGGAGGGTCATGGGGGTGGTAGCGACCACGTCGGCGTTGCGGCGAGTGTCCTCGACAAGAGCCATCTCGCCGAAGATATCTCCTTTGTTTAGACCGGCCACCGCTGCTCCGTCACGACTAACGGCGGCGCTTCCGGCGAGTATCACAAAGAACCGGTAGGCGAAGTCGCCGGCCTTGACGACTTGCCCCCCGATCGGGACCGACACCCCCTGCATCTTCTCCCCGAGGAACTCGAGGGCCCCCGCCTCCAGTCCGTCGAATAGAGGCAGATCTCTCAAAACCCCTTCGTTCAAAGTCGCCATAGGGGGATTGTGACACAAAGACACCTGCCACGGACTGCCGAAGCCGGACCGTTTGACGGCCGTGCTTCTTGTCACGGCCGGTCCGTACAATTCCGTCCGTGCCCCTCTTCAAGATCCATTCCGAGTTTCAGCCAGCAGGTGATCAGCCGGCGGCGATAGCCAACCTGGCTCAAGGGATCAATCGAGGAGACAAATTCCAGACCCTCTTGGGCATCACCGGATCGGGCAAGTCAGCGACAATGGCCTGGACCATCGAGGCCGTTCAGCGGCCAACCATCGTCGTTGCGCCGAACAAGGCTCTTGCCGCCCAACTGGCCAATGAGTTCAGGCAGTTCTTCCCGGAAAACCGGGTGGAGTATTTCGTGTCGTACTACGACTACTACCAGCCTGAGGCCTACATCCCTCAGACCGACACCTACATCGAAAAGGACGCCACGGTCAACGACGAGATCGACCGCTTGCGTCACGCCGCCACCTCGGCGCTATTGGTGAGAGAGGACGTGATCATCGTCGCCTCGGTCTCCTGCATATACGGATTGGGCTCGCCCGAGCAGTACGAAGGTCAGTTGCTTCGGCTGTTTCGCAACGTCGAATACCCGATGAAGGATGCCGTCCGCCGGCTCATCGACATCGGTTACGAGCGCAATGAGGTCAACCTCATCCGCGGCAAGTTCCGGGTGCGAGGCGACACCCTGGAAGTGATGCCCTCCTACGAGGCGACTGTCATTCGCTTTTCTTTCTTCGGAGATACCGTCGAGAGGATCCTGCGGATGAACCCGGTCACCGGCGAGGTGATCGAAGAGATGTCGGAGGTCTTCATCTTTCCGGCCACCCACTATGTCACCGAGCGCGAGCGAATGGTCAAGGCCACGGCGCAGATTGAAGAGGAGCTTGGGCTGCGACTGGCCGAGCTCGAAACGCAGGGCAAGATGCTCGAAGCTCAACGGTTGCGTATGCGCACTGCGTATGACCTCGAGATGATGAGAGAAGTCGGCTTCTGCACCGGCATCGAGAACTACTCCCGGTTTCTCGACGGTCGGCAACCTGGCGAGGCGCCCTACACGTTGCTCGACTACTTCCCGGACAACTACCTCACGATCATCGACGAGTCACATGTGACCGTCCCTCAGATCGGTGGTCAGTTCGAAGGCGATCACAGCAGGAAGACAATGCTGGTCGAGCATGGATTCCGTCTGCCGTCAGCGATGGACAACCGGCCATTGCGCTTCGACGAGTGGCTGGAGAAGGCCAACCAGATCGTGTTCCTCTCGGCGACCCCCTCAGCGTTCGAGCTCTCCAAGTCGACCCAGGTGGTCGAGCAGATCGTCCGGCCAACCGGCCTGGTTGATCCAGAGGTCGTGGTTCGGCCGACCCGGGGGCAGATCGACGACCTGCTCCATGAGATCAGGCTTCGGGCGGCTAACGACCACCGGGTCCTGGTCACCACCCTCACCAAAAAGATGGCCGAGGACTTGACCGATTACCTCCTGGAGATGGGCGTGCGGGCCAGGTACCTCCACTCGGAGATCGACACCCTCGAAAGAGTGGCAATCCTGCGCGAGCTCCGGCTCGGTGAGTTCGATGTCCTGGTAGGCATCAACCTTCTTCGGGAAGGCCTCGACCTTCCCGAGGTGTCGCTGGTCGCGATTCTCGATGCGGACAAGGAAGGCTTCCTTCGGTCGGAGACTTCCCTGATTCAGATCATCGGACGGGCAGCTCGCAACGTCGACGGTCAGGTCATCATGTATGCCGACAAGGTCACCCACTCAATGCAACGAGCTATCAACGAGACCAACCGGCGGCGAGGACTTCAGGCTCGTTACAACGAGGAACACGGGATTGATCCCCAGACCATTCGCAAGAAGGTGTCAGACATCCTCGAGCTGATCTCGACCGAGGCACCGACCGGTGATCGGCGGCGCCGGGAGCTGACCTCCCGACAGCCCCTCAACCTCGACGGCGACGACCTGGTCCGGCTGATCATGTCTCTGGAAGAAGAAATGCACGAAGCCGCCAAAGAACTCCGCTTCGAATACGCCGCCCGCCTCCGCGACGAAGTAAACGAACTAAAGCGGGAACTGAAAGCAATCACCCAAGCGGCGAGCTAGACCGGTCCCGGGTGCGGGGACAAGAAGCGTGGTGGTTGTCCCCCTGCTTGCGGGGGGACCGCACGGCCGTCAGGCCGGGCGAGGGGGGTGATCAGCGACCCCAGCGGCAGGCGAAGCCTCTGGACCGACCGCGTTCGTCTGGAGAAGAATCGAGACGAACTGGCGGCGGGGTTACGAACGAATGCGTTGGGAGTTCGCGCTCCCCCCTCGACCTCGCTTCGCTTCGATCGGTCCCCCCTCAAGAGGGGGGACAACAAGCGCGGTTTGCCCCCGCACGCCGGGGACCCTGTGGCAAATGACGTCAGGCCCCCTATCCTCTGATAATCCATGACCGAGCAGAGCACCTGGCTTACTCCGGCCGCCTTCGACAAGCTGACGGCGGAGCTGGAGGAATTGAGGACCGAGGGCCGCAGGCTGATTGAGATCCGCCTTGCTGAAGCTCGCGCCCATGGTGACCTACGTGAGAACGGCGACTACGACTCCGCCAAGAACGATCAGGGGATGATGGAGGCTCGGATTCGCCAGCTCGATTCCATCCTGGCTCACGCGGTGGTTCGGGAGGCAGCTGACGATGGCAAGGTAGATATTGGCTCTGTGGTCACGGTGGTCGATTCCGATGGCGACGAGATGGCCTACTTCGTGGCCAACCCTGCCAACAAGCAGCCCGGTTACCTCCTGGCGTCACCTGAATCACCTCTGGGCAAAGCGCTCATCGGGGCGGCACCGGGTGACAAGGTCAAGTACGACGTCGAGGTAGCCGGCAAGACCAAGTCCTTTTCTATCTTGATCAAGGACGTCCGACCCTTCCGCGACTGACGTGAGGGGTACCCTGCGCTCTCCGCATCGGGAGGGCCCTCCGGTGAAACTCCGACTTCGCAGTCCGCTCCAGCTTGCCCGCCAGCTATTGGTTCAGGCGCGCCGTCAGCCAGAGGCGGTCGAGGAGTATCTCGATGCCCATAGTGAGGAGTGGGAGGCCCTGGCCGAGGCAGCGCCCGGGGCAGCCGCCGCCATCCTCGAGGAACTCGATGATGAGGCCCTTAGCGATCTGATCGGGGATCTCGAACCGGCCGAGGCAGCCGACATCCTCGTGGAGCTCCAACCCGAAGTGGCGGCGGACCTGCTCGAGGACCTGACCCCGGCAGATGCCGCCGCTCTGCTGGAGGAGATGAGCCCCGAGGACGCTGCCGACATCCTGGGCGAAGTCAACGAAGCGGACGCGACTTCCCTGCTGGGAATGCTGACCGACGAGTCGGCGGCCGACGTGCGGCGGCTTCTGGCCTATCGCAACGACTCGGCCGGTGGTCTCATGGCCACCGAGATCGCCCGGCTCCCAATCGGCCTGACAGCGGGCGAGGCCATCGAACGAATCCGCCACCTCCATGAGGAGTTGGAAGACCTCTCGTACGTGTATGTCGTTGGAGATGACGGACGGCTAGAAGGTGTCGTGTCGTTTCGTGACCTCGTGTTCAGCCGCCCGGGAGCCGGCCTCGAGGAAGTCATGGTGCGCGACCCGATCGCGGTTCGAGTCGACGCCGATCGGGAAGAAGTCAACGACCTCATCCAGCAATACCACCTATTGGCCATACCTGTTGTCGACGAGCAAGGGTTGCTTTTGGGGGTCGTGCCCAACGATGTCGTGATCGAGTCCATCCAGGAGGAAGCCAGCGAGGACTTCGCGGCCGCCATGGGTGCCGGAGTTTCGGAGTCGGTGCGCACGTCCGTCTCCAAGTCGGTCAAGGCCCGCCTTCCGTGGATTGCCTTCGACGTCGTCATATCAACGTCGGTGGTATGGGCAGTCAGTCAATTCCACGATGTGCTCGATGAGTTCGTCGTTCTGGCCGCCTTGATGCCGCTCGTCGCGAGGATCGGAGGTGACGCCGGAGCCCAGAGCCTCGCCGTTGTTATCCGCGGTCTGGCCGCCGACGAGATCCCGATGTCGGGTACTTCTCGAGTCGTTGCTCGTGAGGCCACCATTGGCGCCATCAATGGAGTAGCGATCGCGGCCCTCGCCGGAATCCTTGGATTCGTCATGCAGGAGTTGCGAGGAGGCCTCAATCCCCTCCGGATCGGCCTCTCGATGGCGATCGCCGCCCTGGTCAATCTCGTCATTGCCGGAGCGGCCGGATCCGGGATTCCGCTGATCCTGCGAAGGCTCGGATTCGACCCGGCCCTCGGTTCGAACCTCTTCCTGACGACCGTGACCGACCTGATGGGCTTCGCCGGATTCCTGGCGGTGGCAACGGTCCTGCTCCGATAACGGGTTCGAGGTTCAAGGTTCGAGGTTTAAGGTTCGAGGACTCGGACGTTCGGACGTGGGACGTGGGACGTGGGACGTGAGACGCCCCCGAACCCACGGATTCGCGGCTTGCGGCTTGCGGCCTGAGGCTTGCGGCTTGCGGCCTGAGGCCTGTGACTTCTGATTAGGCCCCTTCTCACACTTCGGGCGGGCGGGTAGCCTGATAGAGACCTTGAGGAAGCGGCTCACCACGCTCTTCTTGGCCTGCGCCGCCTTCGTCTCTGTCGTGGCTGTGGCGCCCGCCCAAGCTGCTTGCCGGCCAACCACCTTGGCCGACCTCTTTCCGGTCGTCCCGGAAACTCCGGTCGGGTCCGAAATCACCCCTCCCGCTCCACTGGTACCGGAGCCGACGACCACCACCACCACAGTCGACCCCAACACGACCTCCACGACGACAACTACCCCTGGCCCGGCTCCGATCCCCACTGCCAGTTGCTCGTATGTCTACCGAATGCAGTGGCCGGTCCTGGGGGGGGGCGCCGTGTTGTCGGTGTTCGGCTCCGAACGCGATCTGGGCGCCCGCCATCACGCCGGGGTCGACATTTCCGCGCCAAAAATGACCCCCGTCGTTGCCGTCCGCGACGGCACCGTCACCGCGATCCATGCCGACGCAGCCAACTGCTGCTCGGTCGGTATCACTCACGACGACGGTTGGTCGTCCTTCTATTTGCACTTGAACAACGACCTCGACGGAAGCGACGACGGGGACGGTGTCGGGATCCGCCCCGATCTCGTGGTTGGAACTCGTGTTGTCGCTGGAGAGGTGATTGGATGGGTGGGCGACTCCGGGAACGCCGAACCGTCGACCCCCCATCTCCACTTCGAACTCCACATGCGCAACGGTGTGGCGATCGACCCGCTGGCAAGTCTTCGCTGGGCCTTCCGACGCATGCCGGCGCCCGCCCTCGAGTTCGGACCGGCCGATTTTTCGGGTCCCTACATCGATGACGACGGACTAGCGGCCGAAGCCATGTTTGGATTGCTGGCCTCGCTCGGAGTCGTGAATTCTTGCGACCAGTGGGCAGCAGCCGTCTGCCCTCATAGGGAGGCTTCCGACGTTGACGCGGTCGGGTGGATTTCGGCTCTGTCCAGGGTGGTGGTACCGGTCTCGGCTCCGACAACCTCGACCGAGATCGTGAATCAGATCATCGAAGACGCCCGGACTTGTCCCGTCGATGGCTGTCCACCACCCTCAATCACCGTTGGCGAGGCAGCGGCGATCGTGCTGTGGGTCCAGGATCAGGCTGCCCACGACGACGCTCTCGTCGCCCTCGAGGACGAAATGGAGATCAGGCCGGCACTATTCGCGGCGGGGGTCGTACCTCCCCTGCCGCAGCCGTATTGGTTGACCGAGCCATCGGTGGCGCTGGCGAGATTGGCCGGACGCGGCCTCGCCGACAACTGTTCGGTCACATCGCAGACCTTCGATGAGGTGTTGACCCGGGCCGGACTGGCCGAGATGATCGGGAAGGCCTTCGGTTATCTACCGGTGGTCAACTGCGGGGCAGTGGCCTGAGCCTCCCCCGAACGGGCCCTTCTCGACAGCGCTGCGTTCAACGTGACCGCGACATCACCGGCGACAAAAGTCCAATCCCCGACCCGCGCCACCGATGCCACCTGTTTGACAGTTGATATCGCCATCGCCTCGCTGGCAACGTCCAATCGAGATAGGTCGAAACGGCCCTCAAGCACCTCGATTCCCACAGTCGAGGAGTCGGCGATCATCAGTCGCCTTGTGATCGAATCGAGAATCCCCATTTCGAGTCCGGGGGTTTCGAGAACGCCATCCACGACCCATGCAAAGGTGAAGGTGGGGCCCTCGAGAATCGTCCCGGAGTCGGAGAGCAGCAGGGCATCGTCGTAACCCCGTTGGCGGGCGAGGCGGCTCGCCGCCTGGTTGGGAGCATAGGAAGTCGTCTTGACCCCGCTGAGTTCCCAGGATCGCCCGGCCGGGTGCCACGGTGCGGACAACGGCAGCAGCGAAAGCTCGAGCGCGCCCGACGGGATCGGATGTGACATGACGACGCACCGCGACGGCAAGGCATGACCCGGCACCGTTCGCCCTCTGGTGAGAACTACCCGGACGATGCAATCTCCACCGGCCGCTGCAACTCTTTCGATCCAATCTCCAAGGTCGGTCGCAGCCGGGACCGGGATCCCGAGGGCACCGGCGCTGGCGGTCAGGCGGCGGTAGTGCTCGTCGATTGCAAACGGCCGCCCGCCATACGACCTGATCGCCTCGAAGCACCCGTCGCCTCGCAAGAGCCCGTCGTCAAAAACGGAGATGCGGCCATCCCCCGCCTCACCGTCGATCAATACCAGGTCGGTCGGCATCAGCGGTATCCGTTGGTGATCGGGAGTCTGCGATCGCGGCCGAAGGACTTGGTCGTGATCTTCACACCGGGAGCCGCCTGGCGCCTCTTGTACTCGTTGCGATCCACCAACCGGGTCATGCGCCGGACCGTGTTCGGGTCATGACCAAGGGCAATGATCTCCTCGACCCCCCGATCCTCTTCGATGTAGAGGCGAAGGATCGGGTCGAGCTCGTCGTAGGGGGGGAGACTGTCCGAGTCCTTCTGATTGGGACGCAACTCGGCCGATGGCGGTTTGGCGATGGTGCTCTCCGGGATCACGTCCGAAACGGAGTTCCGCCAGGCTGCCAGCTTGTAGACGGTGGTCTTGAAGATGTCCTTGAGGACCGAATATCCCCCAACCATGTCTCCGTAGATAGTGGCGTAACCCGCCGCCATCTCCGACTTGTTGCCGGTTGCCAGCACCATCGGTCCGAACTTGTTCGAGATCGCCATGAGAGTGGCCCCCCGGATTCGGGCCTGGATGTTCTCCTCGGCAACCCCGGACTCGGTCCCCTCGAAGATCGGGCCGAGAGTGTCGAGATAGGCCTGAAACACCACGTCGATCGGGATCGATTCGAAACGGATGCCGAGCCGTTTGGCCAGATCCTCGGCGTCGGTTTTGGAGTGCTCGGAGGAGAATCGCGACGGCATCGATACTCCTATGACTGAGTCCGGCCCGAGGGCGTCGGCGGCGATGACAGCCGTGAGCGCCGAGTCGATGCCACCCGACAATCCGATGACGACCTGCTGAAACCCGTTCTTGCGCACGTAATCGCCCAGGCCCAGTTGGACTGCCCGGTAGATCTCCTCCTCCGTTCCCAGGAGCGGGCTGACCTGCCCGGGACCGGGGTCGTCAAGGTCGAGGTCGATGAGAAAGCGATCCTCTTCGAACTGGGGCGAACGATGAACCACTTCGCCACTAGGGGCCAGCACCACGGAGTGGCCATCGAACACCAACTCGTCCTGGCCGCCGACCATGTTCAGGTAGACGACCGGCACCCCGGCGGCCCGGGCTCGATCCCCCAACATCTTCTCCCTTTCGAGAGCCTTCCCATGGTGATATGGAGAGCCGTTGATGTTCAGGAGGACCTTGGCCCCGGCCTCGGCCTGAACCTGAGGAGGGCCGTCGGGAAGCCAGATGTCCTCGCAGATCGAGATCCCAGTGGGAACCCCGGCGATCTCCCAGAGGAAACCCGGTTCGTCACCGGGAGCGAAATAGCGTTCCTCGTCGAAGACGCCGTAGTTGGGAAGCAGGATCTTCCGATAGGTGGCCTTCCACTCCCCCTCGTGGAGGATGGCGGCAGCGTTGGCGACTTTTCGCTCGCTCGCGTCTCCCGATTCACGGGCACGACCGTTGATCAGATCTACAAAGCCAACGACCGCGGCACATCGGCCTGATCGGATCGCCAATCTTCGCACGACATCGAGGTTGTCCTCGACGAAGCCAAGACGGAGGACCAGATCCTCAGGCGGGTAGCCGGTGACGGCTAGCTCAGGTAGCAAGAGGACGTCGGCTCCGGCCGTTTCGGCCCAATCCATGACTTCGGCGATCCGGGCCTCGTTGGCATCGAGCCCTCCGACCAGGAGATTGATCTGAGCCCCGGCGATCCGCATGCGGTAAGGATACGTGGGGAGAAGAGTTGGGCGCCGGGAAGGCAAGGAGACGCCAGACGCCAGACGCTAAAGGAGACAGACCGGGACCGAAGTTCAAGCGCCTCCGCAGCAAGGGGACGCTAGACGCCAGACGCCAGACGCCAGACATGCGGACTGCGGTTCAGGCGGTTCGTCGAGGTTCTCAAAGAACCGCTCTCGGCTTGCGGCTTGAGGCTTGAGGCTTGAGGCTTGAGGCTTGAGGCCTGAGGCCTGGGACGTGAGACGTGAGACGTGAGACGCCCTCAGCCGCGGCGGCGCCCCAGCCCGTCTCTCCGTTCCGCCTGATCACCCGTATCCTGCTTCTATGGCCTGGTACTGGTTCCTGCCGATTGCTCTTCTTGTTCTCGGGCTGGCCGGATTCGGTCTCCACACGTTGGTCCGGCGACTCGGAGACCAGGGTCTGGTCGACTACATCCCCCAATCGCCAACCAAGAAGTCGGTCGGGTCGGCCATGATGAACTTCGGGGTCATCTACGACCCTTCACTCGAGCATGTCATCGAATTCGAGCAGTCAGGGGATCTCGTCGCCCAGGGCTCGGGAGAACCGCTACCACCCAAACCAGATCAGGCCGAGCCCGATCATGACCCAAGCAGGCCCGAGCTAGGAACCGCACCTGGCAACGATTCGTGACTACGCGCGGCGCTTCGACCGCG
>JANMST010000148.1:0-7624 GCA_031389635.1 Acidimicrobiia bacterium
GGTAGAGCCGGCGCAGCTCGTCGACAGGATCCGAAGTGGTCACAGCGATCGATCGTACCCAACGATGTAACGGCAGGGAATAACCACGCACCGAGGCGTCGGAAGGTACAGAGGTGGGAATGATTGCGGGCGCCTATCAGGCGCCTATCGCACGTAGAACCGGTCAGCACGACCCGATCCGTGACGGGACCGTCCCGTCAGAATTCGCTCGAGACCGAAAGGCTCCGGCCGGTCCGGGCTTGGGTGCCTCCCCCAAGGTTGCCGGATGCGAAATGAACCCCCCTGACGGCCCGCCGGCCAGCGGGTTTCTCGCGTCTCGACTAGAAAGATTGCCCAGGCGAAGGCGACCAGAGCGAAAAGGGGCGAATACCGTCGATCTCTATGGCTGACAAGCGCACACCCAAGGGCAAGGTTCCGCCATATCCGGAGGTTGACGTGACCCTCTCAACCTCTGGACGAGCCCTCGCGATCGCCATCCGGGAAGAGGGGGCACTCGGTTTGTTTACAGCCAGAAGGCTCCGCGACCACCTTCACCCCACCTGGAGTTGATAGCTTGAAGAAGTCCGGACTCGGGGCTGAGGGACCGGGACCGGGAAAGCGGAGACCGGGAGACCCCCCGACTTCGTTAAGGCCTGGGGGTTTCCCGCGATCGACGGCTACTTCCCTCCTCGAGAGCGCCGAAAGCCCGCAGGGACTAGCCACTCAGGGGGTAACCGTTTTGGATACGCGTCGCCCCCGGCAGCCAGCCGATAGTTAATGGATGTACAACCTCCATCGGGACGCTGCTAAAGCCCATCGATTGTGATGTCTCGGTCAGGTTCACGGACGAGAAAGGCCTCGTCTTCCTGATGGGACCCAGAGCAGACGAAATGACTAACGACTCGGACTCCTATGTCCGAACCGTGCATCACCGACTCTCGGCCGACAGCGGGATCGCGATATCAATCGGGGGTCGGGGTCAGTTCTGGCGGTAACTTTCTGAACGGGGGCGCAAGGGAGGCATGAGGGGATGGGGGGAAGATCCCCCTGTCCCCTACATCGCCTGGCGGCCTCGGTCACGGTCGGCCGAGGCGGTCTTCCAACAGTCGCCAACTCGAGCAGGTGCCCTGAGGATCCCGCCCGGTTCCGTTCCAAAAAACCTTGTCCGATCAGTGCCACCGATTGGTCGGCGGATCCGCGATCCGGCGCCGCCCGGGGCACCTCGTCAGCCGTAGTTGTGTCCACGGCCACAGCTGTCAGTAATCGACTCAACGAATTCAGGCCACTAAGGGGTGTGGGCGGCTCAGGACCGCCCCTCGCGTTGGTAGTGGTTTCAACCCCGGTGAGATCCCCCGAGGATGTCGTTCGGTGGGTTTATCGCCCGGATATCACGGCCGAGTTTCTGGGCGCCGTAGGCATCTATCAACTCGTCCCAATCCCCCTCGTTGAAAACGGTGCGCATCGTCAACAGGTCGCTGCGCTTGGGACGGACAGTGCCCGCCAGCCACTTGCTGATGGTCTCCTCTGCGATCCTGGTGTGCTGCTGAAGCGTGTGTCCGGTCCAGCCTCGGGCGTCGAGCAGTTTCTGTAGGGTCTCAGCCCCTTTCAAATGACGTCGGTTCAACTCAACCACCTCCCTGCTCCTTGCGGGGCTACGAGACATTCGAAGGGCCGGTGACGATTCGTCGTCCCAGAGGAAAGAGCAACTAACTCTAGACCTGATCGACCCGGCACGTCGGCGGCGCCGCAGAGAAGTTGATTCTGAAAGTGGCCTGATGCGCGCGTGACTGTCGGGAGGACACGTCGGCAGGTCCGGACCGGGGCCTAGGGGATCACTGCTTGAGCCAACGACCGAAGTGTTCTATTAGTACCGCATGTGCCGGGATATCGCTCTATCGACTATCTTCGGTCGAACTAATCCGTCCGACTTAGGTTGGTGGCAATGAAGCTGCAGGGATGGGTAGAGAAAGTCAGCGCGATGACCCAGGCAGACCTATTGAGGCTGCGCTTGGGGTATGACTCATACGAGCACTCGCTCGTGACCGTGATCCAGACCACGCTTCGACCGATATCAAAATCCTCAAAACTGCTGAGCTCCTGTAGGGGTGTGTCGTCCTGCGCTCAGACTGCATTGGACGCTATGAAGGAGGTAGGAGAGGGGGTCACCGTCGCAGACTTCGATTTGGCTCACCCGAATTCCGGCTTGGCTGGGCCTATTGCCCACCATCTCCAGCGATGGAAGAAATTGGGTGGGTTGCCCGACTTTCCGACGGGACCCACGACGTCCATCGTCCTGTGTGACGCTTCCCAGCCCTGGCTTGTAGCGAAGAGAGTTCACTCGGACGCAGCCTGACCTCTGCCCTCCGGGGCTTACCAACCGGTGCCGCGTTCGCGGTAGAGCACAAGCACAGTGTCGGCGGCCCCGGTTACCGCAGCCGAACCACTTACTCAGTCGAGGGAGAGCGGCGTCCGTTCGTTAGCCGCAGGTCCTCAAGCCGAAATCTCTCCAAGCCGACAGAACTAAGAGGAGGCGAACGGTGTGGGACATAGGGCGGAGGAGCCCTCCATCTAGCTCCTGTCGGAGCGGATCGACTCATAATTGAAAGTCGGCCGCCCGAGCCTTGTCTGCCGGTGTCAGCCGGTCCGCACCCAACCCGGTCGACTCGGCGTCGCCGGCAGCTCATGCGAAGTTTCAAGTCCCTCGAACTTCATCCTCTGTATGACCGGCTGCCATCAGCTGCTGAGAGGCAAGGCGGTCGTTGGGACCGGCGAGGATCGCCAGCAATTGGTCGACGAGCTCCATCGTGAAGGTCCATGGGCCGCTGCCCCTCCACGGGGGCGACTGTAGCGCCGGCGAGTTGGCTCCCCCCGGTTCGGATGTGTGCCCCCAGAGGTTGCAGATGGGACGCCCTCCCATCTTGTGAGGACATTTCCCAAATCGGAACTGTCGTCGTCTCGGAGTTACATCGGTCCTGTACAGCGAAGGCACACTCACTGCTCTCGGTCTTGAGCTGAAAGCGAACCCACCTACCGAGTGATGGACTTGCCCTCGACGTCGATGTGCCGATGCAGCTTGAGTCGAACCGTCGGTTTACGGTTCAGAACGAAAGGCCCCTTATGACGACCGTGATTGCCGGGATGACCATCTCGCTTGACGGTTTTGTGGCGGACCAGCACGACGGCGCTTCCGCCCTATATCCGGATTTGGCGCAACTCCAAGGACACCGGCTACATGACATCCCCGGTTGCCGAGACCGGGGCAGTGATCACCGGAAAACGGACGTTCGAGATGGGCGACCCAGACTCCTACGTCGGGAACTACGAGTTTCAGGTTCCGAGATTCGTCGTAACCCACCATCCACCCGCGAAGCCACCGGCTCAGGACGAACATCTGACCTTCACCTTCATCAGGGAAGGCCCAGAGTCAGCCGTCGAGCAGGCGAAAGCTGCAGCCGCCGGGAAAGGCATCCAGGTGGTGGGCGGGGTCGACTTGACCCGCCAACTTCTGGTACTCGGTCTTGTTGACGAACTGAGGGTCGACATCATGCCGGTCCTGTTGGGAAGGGGGATCAGGCTCTTCGACAGCCCCGCGTTCGCATCTATTCGGCTGGAAAAGATTGGCGTGGAGGAAGTCGATGCCCGGACCGCCTCGCTTTCAGAGTCTTGAAAGGTTGATCTGGTGATTCCTCGTAACGCACGTTGATCCGGATGCGGTGCGAAAACTTCACATTGTCTACGAGATGCCGACGAGAGCCCGGGTGTGAAGGAGGCAGCCAACCTCAAGAATTGATTGGCAATGTCGTTGCGTCCGAAGGGTGGTGATAGTGGCTCCTCAGGGAACCGTGTTGGGTCGGCGGTTTCGGAGACCAAGCCGACCGGCTGGAATGCGACACGGTGGTCACGTCGAACGGGACCCTCATTTGTCTCGACAGCTGCATCGGCAAGAGTCTCGCGGACACGATCAACTGTCCTCCTCCCATCGTCTCAATGCGCTTTCCTGGCAGAAGTGTCGGAGCCGGTCCTTTAGGCTCCCCCAACCCGATAGGGAGGTGAGCCCATGAGTGTGATGGAGTGGCTGCTCGATTCCGACCCTTCGATCAGGTGGCAGGTGATGAGGGATCTCACCTGCGAACCTGCCGAAGCTGTCGCCGCCGAGCGCGCGAAGGTCGCCACCGAGGGCTGGGGGGCAATGCTGCTAGCACTCCAGGCCCCGGACGGTCGTTGGGGCGGGGACGTACTTCCTGCCTCGAGCGGGACTTCGCGGGAGGGTCTTCCGGACGTCGCCACCCGAAAGCTCCTTCGCGAGTTGCATCGCATTTCCCTTGACGATCTGTCCGGCTTCCTCGAACTCGACAGTGCGACCCTGTTCAACTGGGAGAACGAACCAGACCCGCAGGGCGAGCGCATCGGCAAATACCGATCCGCCTTGGACTGGATGAAGAACTCAATTGGCACCCTGAAGCCTGAATGGACATCGACGACCTTCACCCTTTTGTTGTTACGTGATATGGGGCTCGAGCCTGCCAGTGAACTGGCTCGCCGAGCAGTGGAGCTGGTTCGGGACAACGTCAAGTGGGACCATGACGGGCAGAACTACTTCGATGGAGAAGTAGAGCCATGCATCAACGGCAAGGCTGTTGACCTCGGGGCTTACTTCGGCCAGAACGTCGACGGCATCGTCGAGCGACTCCTCGCCGAGCCGCTCGCCGACGGTGGATGGAACTGTGAGGCGGAGAGGGGTTCGACCCGCTCATCGTTCAATAGCACGATCTCGGTCCTCGAAGGCCTGCTGGAGTACGAACAGACCCATGGAGCTCATCCGGGCGTGGCCGCCGCCCGCCTCAGGGGCCAGGAGTATCTCCTGGAGCGACGGATGCTCCGCCGCCTATCGACTGGCGAGGTCATCGATCCCGCCTGGACCCAATTCTCATTCCCTACCCGTTGGCACTACGACGTCTTGCGAGGACTCGATTACCTCCGGAGCGCAGGCGTCGAGCCTGATGAGAGATGCGCCGAGGCGATCGACCTAGTGGAGAGCAAAAGGGACCCGGACGGACGATGGCCTCTGGAGAACACCCATCCCGGTCGGGTTCACTTCGACATGGAAGAGGGCGACGGCAAGCCCAGCCGTTGGAACACTCTTCGCGCCATGCGCGTGCTCGCGTGGTCCGGACGCCCAGCCGCTGCGCCGTGAACCGGCGACGCGCCCACCGGCTCACCGCGAGCCGTAAGGAGAGGTTCGAACCCGGACACATAACATCGCGGAGAGGCCGAATTGACGAAAACAAGCCAGAGAAGCCAAACAGAGAACCCGGGGGTCCGATTCGACCCGCTGTTCCAAGCCAACTACCAGGCGATCTACCGCTATTGCGTCAGGCGTCTGGGAGCATCCGAGGCCGAGGATGCGACGGCTGACGTCTTCGCAGTGGCATGGCGGCGCCTCGACGAGCTGCCGCCGGGCGAGGCCGGGAGAGCCTGGCTATACGGAGTTGCTCATCGGGTGGTCGGCAACAGGTATCGGAGCCGTCGCCGCCAGAGAACTCTCTCGGCCCGTTTGGAGGCGACGACCACCGACCATAAGGGTCAAGAGGTCCTGGATCAAGCTCCCGACCCTGGCGTCGAACTGCTGCTGGCAGCCCTCGACGGACTGAGCGCCGCGGACCGGGAGTTGTTGCGCCTTTCTTCGTGGGACGAGTTGTCGAGAGACGAGATCGCATCAGTCCTTGGCATCAAACAGAACGCAGTTGACCAGCGACTACATCGGGCCAGATCGCGGTTGAAAGTCCGATTCGAACGCCTGGCCAACGACACCTCCCGCCCGACACCTGAGGGGGCCTCGACATGATCGACCTGCTGAAACGAGCCGACCCGGCGATTGCAGCCGAGGTTGACATGGCCGAGCTCCGGGCCAAGGTGGACGAGAGAGTCGGCCTGACCCCGCCCTTGCAACGGGCCCCGTCAACGTCTCGACGACCCTGGCTCATGGCCGCCGCCTCCTTTGCTCTTGTGATCGTGGTCGCCGCCATCGTGGTGGCGCAGCGTCAACCGCCGCAGTCGGTCTTCGCCCCCCCGGTCGAAAGCCTTGGCAACCTCCCGGGAATCGAGACAGTCGTTCCGCTCGCCTCGGGCGGTGTTCAGACGATGGCCGTCGATGGCGACACCATCTGGGTCATGACTGCGCTGGCCCATGAACTCCAGCGAGTCTCGGCCAGCACGGGTCAACTGGAGGCGAAGTACACGATCGACGCCTACGTCGAGGGGGTCGTCGTCGGTGGCGGGTACCTCTGGTTGAGGAGCTACGACAACGGCGGCGAGGTCCTCAGATTCGACCCAAGCAGCGGCGAAGTCGATCTCCGGATCGCGGTCGGCCCTCCCGGCTTGGGCGCTGCCTGGTTCAACGACAGCCTCTGGGTCGGCAACGACCAGGGCGACCTCTATCAGATCTCGTCGGAGGGTGAGATCGTGTCAATCAGTAGGGGAGAGCTCAAGGGTGAGGGCCTCGGCTATCTCTGGGTGAACGACCCGGAAACCGGTCTGATCTCCAGCCTTGCCGCCGACGGCACCCGCGGCGAGCTCGTGATTCCAACCTATGCCGGACTGGACACCATGAGCGGTGGAGGTGTTCGCCAGCTCACCGAAGCCGGCGGCCGTCTCTGGCTGATGGACGACGACTATCCGTGGGGGACCAATCTGAGCATCTTCGACCCCGACACCGGTGAGCTCCGCTCGTTTGGTGGGCTCACGTTCGGGCTCCTCGACATGACCGAGTTCGAAGGATCGCTGTGGCTGACCTCCCACACAGATCATCTCGTGATAAGGGTCGATCCGGAGAGCGGGGAAGTACGCCGCTACCCGATGCCCGGAAAGGCAGGGGGGCTAGCCGTTGCCGACGGCTCCCTGTGGGTCACCCTCTACCACCCCGGCGCCCTGATGCGGCTCGACCCCAGCGCCGGCCTGATCGAATCGGCCGCGATCGTGGCCGATGACTGGAACCGGTTCCCCCACCGCTTGCTATGCACCAGAAACGGTCAGGCGGGAGGGCCGACAGTCATCCTCGAACCGTTCGACTGGATCGACTACGGATCCTGGTCGGTGGTTCAGGCGCAGCTTTCGAACCAGGGTTATCTCGTCTGTGCCAACGGGTTTGTGGAGGGCGAGGCGACTCCCGAGCAGCGGGCCGCTGATCTGAGCGAGGCCCTCACCGAGGCGGGGATCTCAGGACCCTTGGTCCTGGTGGCGAACGGTGACGGAGTTCACGCCACCCGGCTCTTTGCCGACGGCAGATCAGACATCGTCGGAGTGGTGCTGGTCGACCCAATGCCCCTCGGCTTCCAGACCTTGCTCGACCAAGAGACCAGCGGGGCAGGCCACCCAGCGTGGCCCGACCTGGAACCCGCCGAGTCAGGCGTCTTGGACGACTTTGGCGACGCACCACTGGTCGTCATCGGACAAGACCCGCTGTGGATATTCCTCAACCCACTTTTCATTGAAACTTTTGGGAGCGAGCCGGCCCATCGCCTCAACGACTACTGGCAGGAAGGGTTGGCTTTCTACGCCGGGCTCTCGACCGACTCCCGGTCGGTGACCGCTACCGGGACCGGGATGGACAGGGTGGTCTGGGATCGGCCCGACCTGATCGTCGAAG
>JANMST010000173.1:0-3248 GCA_031389635.1 Acidimicrobiia bacterium
CTTCGATCTGGGACCGGTTACGCCTGAGGGCAGGCAGCGTTTCTTCATCCCCCTCCCGCAACCGTGACTCCACAGCTCTGAGGCGAGCCAAGTCGGAGCTCATGACCCCATCTTCCGGAGGCCGAGCCGGCGGGAAACGAAGGGCCCCGGCCCGGGTGCGTTCCAACCACAAGAGGAGCCGACGCCCCGAGCCTTTCCAGACGAGTCGCAACCCCAGACGACCCAGCTCCGTCACGAGCGAGGAGAGGTGGGCTCGAACCTCCGAGGATCCGACCGCAGCCCGATAACGATCGACTTCGGCCAAACCGAGCCCGACGTGTTGAAGGCTCTTCCCAGGCGCCCCTAGGCGCAGGTCAAGCTCAGCCTGCGCCAACCGCGCACTTACCCTGACGTCGAGCCGCCCAGAATGGACAGCGAGGCTTGCCATGATGCTGCCCGCCAGGTCGGTGTTACCTAGCCGGGTGGCAATGCGAACCGCCAGGATCTCCGCCGCCACTGCCGAGTCGCGCATCTGGGCCTGATGCAGACGCTTGGCGAGCGACCTTGCACTCTTCAACTCCCTTCGACCCCCCCGTCCGCCCGCGAAGGCGCATCGAAGTGCGATCAAGTCGGCGTGCGCTACCCATCCCGACCGATGCTGTGTGCGAAACAGGGAACTTGCTTCGATCGCGGCCGTCTCAGCCGTTGCGAGATCACCATGGCCGAGGGCAGTCTCGGCCAATCGCACCAATGCCTCAGCCTGCGCCGCCTTATGCCCCTCCCTTCCGAGTTCGTCCACCGCTCGCGTCGCGAGACCGAGTGCTTCGGTGGTCAACCCAGCCGAAGACAGGAGATCTGCCCGGTCACGCCACAACTCCCCGAGTCCCCCACCGAGTGCCCTGACCTCCTCTTCGGCCTCGTCGAAGTAGCCGAGCGCCAGGGGAATGTCTCCCCGACGGCCGGCGGCCCAGCCCAGGTTGTGAAGGGCCGCAGCCGCGGCGAGCGGCGCTTCCATCTGGCGATACGCGGTTCGGCCAAGTTCCAGACTCACCATGGCCTCCGGCAACCGGGCCAGCATCACCAGGGTCAGCCCCCGGTTGGTGTGAAGTCGGGCCCAGGTGGGCGAGGTGGGATCCCCGATGAGAGCCTCAGACTGGTCGAAGTCGCTGAGGGCCTTGCCGAATTCCGAGAGTCTGAAGCGGATGGCCCCGCGCTGCACCAGGGCTTGGGCCTGCATGTCACCACGAGTTCGGGCGATGACCTTCGACAGGATCGACTCCCCGCGCCTCGATTGGCCGGCCCAGGCGAGGACCACACCGTAGGTATTGAGGACCCCGAGCAGAACGTCTTTAGGCAGACCCTTGACTCCGCTCGCTTCCTCACAAAACCCGACGGCCCGCTCTACTTGATCCAAATTGGCGGCGGCCAGGCCCATGGCCCGCAGTCCGATGGCCTCGGCAACGTGATCGCCAGCCTCGCGAGCCCTCGCGACGAGGTCTGAAGATAAGACGAGTCTCGCGTTGGCAGTGGCCGCGGCAACGAGTTGCTCGGCTTCTCCGACCAACGATGCTCTCATCCGCATAGTGTGGCGAGACGCGGAGCTAGCCGTGACATTGGCTCGATCGAGAAAGTGGGGACTCCATGGCCTATCACGACGATGAGACCGATCCAGTTGTAGACAAAGCGTGGATCGATGATCTCCACGCCTCCGGCGTCCGTGAGTGGCCAAGGGCGTTGCTCGGCGAGAGTGTCAATGCAAAGCGGGTGTACTACCTGCGGAATGAACTGCTGGTGGACCGGAAGTCGACTCAGAGTGCGCGGCGACTCCTGAATGAGATGGCACGAGTTCGAGCGAGAAGGTCGAGCCTCAACGCTCTCGGGGTGACCGTCTTTGTCTTGCCGGACGATCGCGATGCCCTCGACATCACCAGGGCGGTTCGCCGCCTGGACCCCTCTCTGCGAATCGCCCCTCACTACATCGCCACCACAACCCAGGGAAAGCCAAGCATTAGCCCCGCCACCCATCCTCGACCGGCCGTTCGACTGCTGAAGGCTGCCCCGGCCTGCACCACCAACACGGAATGTGTGGCGGTCGTCGACACGGGCATCTGGGAACCGCCCCCGAAACGACTGGATCGGGCGAACGCCGCCAACCAAGTGTTCTACGACTCGCAGGACATCGAAGAGGTGTCCAACCCACCTGCCCCGCCTCCGGGTCGGGCACTGTGGTACGGAGCCGGCCACGGCGGCTTCATCGCGGGAATCATCGCCAATCGGGCCAACGGGGTGGCGATTCGAGTTGCCAGCGGGTTCGACCCGGTGACGCACGCGCTGACCATCGAATCGCTCTATGTGTCTGTCGACCGTGTGCTGCGAGCAAGACCGCGGCCGACTGTCCTCAATCTCTCTCTCGGTACCTATGCCGACCCGGGCACGGACATCGTGGGTCTCCGTGAAGCAGTTGAGCAGTGGTCGCAGCGGGCGTTGATCGTCGCCGCCGCCGGCAACCACGCCACCTCCGATCGGTTTTACCCGGCAGCCTTTGCCGACGAGCCCGCGTTCAAACATCGGATTGTGAGTGTCGGAGCCACGGAGCCGACGGATGAAGCCGGCACGTCGCGAGCGGCGCCCTATTCCAACTTCGGCTCATGGGTGAACGCCTGGGCGCCCGGTACCCACGTCAGCTACTACCCGGAGGATCTCACTTATCCGCCAAGTCCTCCCGGGGCGGTCACCTTCACTTCCGGTTTGGCCGAGTGGTCCGGCACCTCCTTCGCGGCACCGTTCGCTGCCGCCGAGATCACCCGATTTGGAGTCGACAACGGAGTCAAAACCGGTCGACGCCTGGGCGAAGATCCTCGGGTCGAGCTCGTGGGTGGTCTTCGGTTGAAGACCCGGTCCTTGCGGCCGGAACTGTGGCAAACTTCGAGTCTGTGACCTCGTACCCCACCGCGCAGGTCCTGGCCCCCGACGGTTCCCTGACCGGAGCTGATCCCGGGATCGACTCTGCTGTCGCCGGCGAGATGTACCGGCTGATGGTCCTCAGCCGCGAGTTCGATCGCCGGATGCTCGCCCTGCAACGACAGGGACGGATCGGCACGTACCCGATGCTCGAAGGCCAGGAGGCGGTTCAGATCGGTTCGGCCCTGGCTTTGGCGGAGAACGACTTTGTCTTCCCGTCCTACCGAGAACACGGTGTGCAATTGGCCCGGGGAGTACCAATGGAGACCGTCATGTCCTACTGGCGAGGTCTTCCCAATGACAGGTGG
>JANMST010000175.1:0-2855 GCA_031389635.1 Acidimicrobiia bacterium
GCCTATAGGCCGCGGTTGATGCGCGAAAACGGGTCGTCGGGGAGCAACGAACCGCCGGCTTTCAAAGTTTCCCGTGCCAGGCGTGTCATTCGGACGACGAAGCCAGGGTTGTTCCACACCTCGAAATCCCAGAAGGCGATCACGTGCTGGCCGGCCGTTCGGAACGCATTGAACCGGTCGCAGTCGGCGGCGGCGTCGATGACCGACGCGTGGAATCGGACACTGAGGAGTTCAACAATGAGCCCGACGTCAGCGAACCGGCAGTCTGCTCGACCGATCCAGCGCTGGCCAAAGATGTTCACCTGACGGATGGGTTCGGGCATTCCATCCTGCACGACCAGCAGGCAATACCGGGCTTCGAGGCCGCTCTGCGGTGGGACGTATTCCGGCGGTCGCTCCTCAAGGATTAGTCGCATGGTGCCAATTCCGTTCCGTCCCGAAGCTGCCAGCGTCTTGAGCAGATGGTGAAGGTCCAACCCATCGAACAACCGCATCGACCATCCGTTGTCACAGGCACGGGCCGTTCGTTGTTGGCTGAGAATCCCGGCGAGGTGAAAGATCGTGAGTGCCGGAGAGGTGACCCTGATTCCGCGGAGCGTCATCAGTTGGTCCTCGGGTAGATCCTTGTGGTAGTGAATCATTGACAACCGTCCCCGCCGAGGGGCACCCTGATGGGGCACCGTGACATGGAGGTCATCATGCAGGTGAAAGCCGGGGAGGTCCCACCACGCCGCGGCAGACGTGTGGGAGAGAGCTGCGCCGGGAGGGCCGTCGAGGACCGCAGCCATCGCCGTCTTTCCGTCAGATGGTGGCGATCCCACCAGTTCCAGCACTTCCGGCGTCAACGAGGAGAGCATGCCTTTGCCGAGTCGATGACTGATCTGGGTGCGAGAACCTCCGAATTCACGGATCTGACGGCGACCAATCAATCCGTACTGTTCAGCCGTCGCTTCGCGGATGAAATCGTCAAGAGCCATGTGGAGGATCCTGTCGGATCAGCTGCCAAGTTGGAAGATGCCTGCCCCATCCCGAGTGCCTTAGAGCGCCATTTGGCGGAGGACGAAGTTGAGGATTCCGCCGTTGCGGAGGTAGTCGACCTCGATGGGGGTGTCGACCCTGGTGACCACGGTGAACTCCACGACCTCACCCGAGAGACGGGTTGCCCGGACGGTCAGGTCCTGGCGCGTTGTGAGATTGTCGGCGAGGTTGATATCGAAGGTCTCGGTCCCGTCGAGGCCGTAGGTGACGGCACTCTCCCCGGGCCGATACTCGATCGGCAGCACACCCATCATCACCAGGTTGGAACGGTGGATCCTCTCGAAGCTCTCGGCGAGCACTGCCTTCACTCCCAGGAGGAGAGTCCCTTTGGCCGCCCAGTCCCGCGACGAGCCCATGCCGTAGTCCTTGCCGGCCAGTGCTAGGAGCGGCACCCCGGCTTCCTGATAGTGCATGGCAGCGTCGTAAATCGGCTTGACCTGCCCGTCGAGGAGGTCGGTTGTGAACCCTCCCTCGGTGCCGGGAGCCAGCAGGTTGCGAACTCTGATGTTGGCGAACGTCCCTCTTGTCATGACGCGATCGTTACCGCGCCGCGACCCGTACGAATTGAACATCGCCGGCTGCACCCCATGCTCGATCAGGTATCTGCCAGCGGGGGAGTCCGGCTTGATCGATCCAGCCGGGCTGATGTGGTCGGTGGTCACCGAATCCCCCAACCGGACCAGCACCCGGGCACTGGTGATGGGTGCCAGCGGAGTCACCTCAGGACCGAGGCCCTGGAAAAACGGGGGCTCCTGGATGTAGGTCGACTTCGGGTTCCACTCATAGAGGGCTCCGGTCGAGGTGCTGATTTCCCGCCATTCGTCGGATCCCGTGAAGACGTCGGCGTACTTGCTGGTGAACTGGCTGCGGGTGACGTTCTCGGCAACCACCCGGGCGATCTCCTCCTGGCTCGGCCAGAGGTCGCGCAGATAGACGCCAGACCCGGGAATCGGCTCGTTGAGCGAGTCCCAGTTGACGGTGCCAGCCAGGGCATAAGCGACGACTAGCGGGGGTGAGGCCAGATAGTTGGCCTTGACGTCGGGCGAGATCCGACCTTCGAAGTTGCGATTACCCGACAGCACGGAGGCCGCCACCAATCCGCTTTGATTGATGGCCCCGGAGATGTCGTCGGGGAGCGGGCCCGAGTTGCCGATGCAGGTGGTGCAGCCGTAACCCACGACGTAAAAGCCGGTGGCTTCGAGGTGATCGAGCAGCCCGGCCTTCTCGAGATACTCGGTCACGACTTGTGAACCGGGGGCCAAGGAGGTCTTGACCCATGGTTTGCGGGTGAGTCCCTTCTCGACCGCGTTGCGGGCCACCAGTCCGGCGGCGATCATCACCTCGGGGTTGGACGTGTTGGTGCACGACGTGATGGCGGCGATCACGACGTCGCCGTCGGTGAGGGTGAAGTCCCCGCTGGGACCGTTCACTTTCGCTTCGACCATGCCTCCGGATCGCTCATACAGGGTGACGGCGTGCTCGTTCCAGGTCTTCTTCATGTCGACCAGGTCGATTCGATCCTGAGGGCGGCGAGGACCGGCCAAGGCGGGCTGCACGGTCGACATGTCAAGCTCGACAGTCGAGGTATAGACGATCTCCGTTTGGTCATTCCGCCAAAGTCCCTGATGGCGGTAATACTGCTCGACGGTCGCCACCAGATCCTCCGACCTGCCGGTGAAGCGGAGGTACTCGAGCGTCTGGTTGTCGACCGGGAAGAAGCCAATCGTGGCTCCGTACTCGGGAGCCATATTGGCGATGGTGGCCCTGTTGGCCACCGGCATGTCGTCAAGGCCCGGACCGAAGAATTCGACGAACTT
>JANMST010000191.1:0-2127 GCA_031389635.1 Acidimicrobiia bacterium
ATGACCGACCCCACCCGCTCGCCCCGCACCTCCACCGGCATGGCGCTGACCGAAAGCACCGTCTCTCCGAAGGTGATCTGGACATCCGATTCCACTCCCGGCCGGTGGCTGAGATCGATCAGGGCCGTCGAGCCGACCACCTGGGCCAGCGGCCGTCCCAAGGCTGTGTCGTCGAGACCGAGCAGGCGGGCGGCCTCCCGGTTCATCAGATTGATGGACCCGGAGCGGTCGAGCCCGATCACCCCTTCCCGGATTCCGTGCAGCATCGCCTGGCGGTGCTCGTACATCGAGGCGATCTCGTCGGGTTCCAGCCCCAGCGTTTGGCGGCGGATCCGGTGGGCGGCCAGCCAGGCCATGGCCGTTCCCAACAGCAGGGCCCCGCCGGCCCAGGCCAGGAAGGTGGGGATCTGAGAACGAAGGGCGGCGCTGACGCTCCCGGTCAGGATCCCCACCGACACCACCCCGATCACTGTTCCGTTGCTCGCCCGGATCGGCACCTTGCCTCGGACCGACAACCCAGAGTTCCCTCCTGCACGTAGATTCCCGATATCCCCTCCAGGGCCTCACCGGGGTCGGTGGAGAGGACCTCCCCGATCCGCTCCGGGTTGGGATGAGTGCGTCTGATTCCTTGCTCGTTGGCGATGACCACGAAGGTCATCCCGGTGGCGAGACGGATCTCCTCGGCGATCGGTTGCAGCCATTGCGACGAGGCCGGGTCGGCTACCGACGCCCGGACGATCGGCATAGCTGCCACCGACTCTGCTACCGCCAGGGCTCTTTCCCCATATTCGCGTTCGAGGGTCTCTCCGGTGTGCCGCACCAAGGCCAGGGCCGAGATCGCCAGCACCGCCACAACGGTCACAAGGTGGGCACTGAGCGCCTGAAAGAACAGGCGTCGATACCAAGGTCTGGTATCGGGCATGACCGGAGGATATTCCGCCAATCGGGCGGGGGGCGGGGCGGTCTCGATCATTTCGGTCATTTAGACCACAACGACCACAACCTCGACGGCCCGAGGACGCCTGATTACCACTTACGGATCGTCCAAAGGAGGAGGACCAAGATGACGAGATCACGCTTTCTGGTTATGGCAATTTCCGTTCTGGTGGTGATAGCCGCCTGCGACGGAGGCGCCGCCGGCGACTTCCCGGCCGAAGATATTTCGATCATGGCTCCGGCCGATCCTGGTGGCGGCTGGGACTCGACCGCTCGGGCCCTCGCCCAGTCGTTGACCGACGGTGAGCTGATCGAGACCAACGTCTACAACGTTGGCGGAGCCGGCGGCACGGTCGGCCTGGCCCAGTTCGTCTCGGACGCCGCCGGCGACCCCTATGAGATGATGGTGATGGGCCTGGTGATGGTGGGCGCCATCCAGACCAACGCCGCTCCCGTCGATCTGTCCGAGGTGACGCCTTTGGCCCGGCTGACGACCGAGTGGGAGGCGATCGTGGTTCCTGCCGACTCGCCTTTCCAGACGTTGTCGGACCTGATCGATGCCTTCGTGGCCGATCCCACTTCGATCAGCTGGGGTGGCGGATCGGCCGGTGGAACCGACCATCAGCTCGCCCTGATCGCCCAGGCGGCCGGAGTATCGCCGGACGGGGTCAACTACGTCGCCCACTCGGGCGGTGGTGAGGCAATGTCGGCCATCTTGTCGGGAGCGGTTTCGGCCGGGGTGTCGGGGGTCTCCGAGTTCGCTGATCAGGTCACCGCCGGCGAGTTGCGGTGGTTGGCGGTCTCGAGCGATGCCCCGATTCCGGGCATCGATGCTCCGACCATCACCGAGTCCGGGATCGACGTGGTGTTGTCGAACTGGCGGGGGATCGTCGGGCCGCCCGGGCTGAGCGAAGAGGACACCGCAGCGGTGATCGGGCTCCTCGACCAGCTCCACGACTCGGAGGGCTGGCAACAGGCGTTGGAGGCCAACGGCTGGACCGACTACTACTTGTCCGGGGAAGGCTATGCCCAGTTCCTCGACGAAGAAAGGACACGTGTCGACACCGTCCTGCGAGAGGTCGGCCTGGTTTCGTGACCACCCCGCTATGGGTGAGCCGCGGCCACCTCGGGCTGCGGCTCACCTCCTTAGGGGTGGTCGCCCTGGGAGCGATCGGGTTCTACGGAGCCACC
>JANMST010000403.1:0-6346 GCA_031389635.1 Acidimicrobiia bacterium
TTTCCATCGAGTTCTTTGGTGGCCGGCCGAAGCCAGCAACTCCCGCAACACCACGTCGTGATGGCGGACCGACTCTTCTATCGTGAACTTGTCCGCCACCAGCTTTCGCCCGGCCTGTCCGGCCTTCTGCCGTGCCTCAGGGTTGGCGGCGTAGAACGAGAGGGCGGCGACCATGCCGTCGACGTCTCCCGGCTTGATCAGGCGACCACTCACCTGGTCGATCATCGTCTCTCCGACCCCTCCCACATCGAACGCCACTACCGCGGCACCCGCTGCGGCCGCCTCCAGCGTGGCAGCTGGAAGGCCCTCGGTGAGCGAGGTCAACAGCAGGACCTCCGCCCAGGCAAGGTGGGGGGTCACGTCCCCGACCGAACCGATCATCTCCACGCGATCGGTTACGCCCAGTTCGGCGATCCGGGTCCGCAACGAGGCTTCGAGGGGACCGGTGCCGACCAGGCGAAGCCTGGCGCCGACCGACGCCGCCAAGCGGCCGAAGACCTCTAGGACCATCATCGGATCTTTCTCCCGGGCCAAGCTACCCATGAACAGGATTCGCAGTTCGCCATCGGCCGCGGCCTGGGAGAGATCGAGCAGTTCCTTGGGGACTCCTGTGTGCACGGCCCGAACCTTGTCGGCCGCCACTCCGAGGCCGGAGGAGAGCTGTCGGGCGGTTGTCGACGAAACGCCCAGCACCAGATCGACCATCTTCAAGAGGGCTCCGTAGGCCAACCGCTGGTGCGGCCTCCGGGCCCAGTAGAGAGGTTCGCCGATGCTGGCGTAGGCCAGGGCCGGCCGGTTACCCAGGAACCTGGTGGCGGCAACGCCGTACTGAAGCGTCGAGGAACCGTAGGCGAGAAGAACGTCGGCCTCGCTCTCCCGGAGGTGTTTGCGCAGGGATCTGACGATGTTCCGGTCGAGCCGGCCGAGCCCGGCGGCCGGCCGCCGGGATAGCGGCCGCGCCGCCACGCTGGCTGCCATCGGGTCGCTCGCCGCGGTCAGTGCCACGAGTTCGGTGGTCCAGCCGCGACCGGCCAGTCCGCTCGCCAGCCGCTCGCCGAACACCTCGGCTCCCCGGCGCTGGGTGCTGGAGACGAGGACGGTCAGGCGCGGTTGCCGGGACGACACCGGGTCAGGTTCGCTGGTCCGGCGACTCCAAGCCGGGATTGCGAGCAAAGCCTTGAGCATCAGGCTCGTTGTCTCGAGCGTGCCTTCAGGCTATGAGGCCTGTTCGGTCACCGACGCATCGGACAGGGTCCGCTTCTGTATCTCGGGCCGAAGGTCTTGCACGTCGTACTTGATGAGTTCCTCATCATCGAGCTCGGGGCTGGTGAGATCCTCTCCGTCCCGCAGGTTGATCGAGACCTCTTTGAGGAGTTTGGTCACGCCGTTGAGCTGACCGTCGGTTTGGGCGACCTTGAGAAGCACGTCTCGGAGCGTGTCCCGGTCACCCGTGGCCGACAGTCGGACCAGAGTCTTCACGGTCTCCATCAGGGTCCCAGGGGTGAGAACGCCAGGGTCGGCAATGCTGATCCGGGGGTGGCTGCTCGGGCTCAGCGGCACCACCGAGAGCATCTCATGGAGGCGCTCGCCCGGACGGCGTCCGGTGTACTGGACTTCGATGTCACGGCCCGGGACCAGCCCGGCCATCCGGATCAGGCGGTGGGCCAGGTCGACGATCTTGACCGGTTCGCCCATATCGAGGACCAGCACCTGGCCGTGATCGGCAATGGCGGCAGCCTGGAGCACCAACTCCACGGCCTCCCGGGTGGTCATGAAGTAGCGGGTCATCTCGGGGTCGGTGACGGTGACCGCCTTTCCGCGATCGATCTGCTCGACGAAGGTCGGAACGACGCTCCCCCGGCTGCCCAGGACGTTGCCGAAACGAACCGCGGAGAACTGCACCGGACTGGACTTGCCTTCGGCCTGGATGAGCATCTCGGCGACACGCTTCGATGCTCCCATCACGCCTACCGGATCGGTGGCCTTGTCGGTCGAGATCAGGACGAAGCGCTCGGTCCCGCTCCGCTTGACCGCATCGATCAGCATCATCGTGCCGAAGATGTTGGTCTTGACTGCTTCCTCGGGTGAGGCCTCGAGGATCGGAACGTGCTTGTGGGCAGCGGCGTGGAAGACGATCTGCGGTTTGTAGGTGTTGAATACCCGCATCAGGCGGGTCCGGTCGCGGATGTCGCACAGCACCGGCTCTACCTCGACGCCCTGTCCGGCCCACTCCAGCATCCCCTGATGAAGGTGGGTCTCGTCGTGGTCGAGGGCCAGGAGCATGGCCGGCTTGAAGCCGATGATCTGGCGAACGAGTTCCGAGCCGATCGACCCGCCGGCACCGGTCACCATGACACAGCTGCCAGCCAGCAATGCTCCGACCTGATCGAGGTCGGTGTGGACGGAGGCCCTGTCGAGAAGGTCGTCGGGGCGCAGGTCGCGTACGTCCTGGAAGCCTTTCTTGCCTTCGAGGACGGAGTCGATGTCGGGAACGATGCGGAGCCGAACCTCGACCATCAGGCAAAGGTCGACCAGTTGGCGGACGATCGGAGATCCGTTGCGGGTGGCGACGATCACCTCGTCGATGTTCCTGCTCTTGACCAGGTTCGGCACCGACTCCAGGTCGCCCAGGACCGGAAGGCCGGCCAGCCTGCGCCCGCTTCCCACCGGGAGCTCGCCGACGAAGCCGACAACGTGGGAATGGCCCGAACTGCCGTTGAGGTGGCGGGCAAGGTCAACGGCCGGCTTGCCAGTGCCCACGATCAGAACTCTCGCACCGGGCGCGCCTTGGAGCCCGCTGGTGCGATTGAAGGAGAACAAACGGGACCGGAAACGCACGGCTCCCATCAAGGCCAGGGTCAGGAGACCACCCAGGGCCAGAGAACCAATCGGAATGGGTCCGAGCTGGTCGGTGAAGGCCCGATAGCCGATCATCACGAGGAGTAGGGTGCCGGAGGAGGCGATGATGGACAGCACGATTCTCAGCGCTTCGGCGACGCTGGCGAACTCCCAGACATGGCCGTAGGCCCCGAAAATGATGTTGGCGATCAGGTGAACCGCCACTATCACGGGCAGGGTTGTGACGAACTCAACCCACCAGTGGGGCGGTACGCCCGTGGGAAGGTCCACAAACCGCAGCATGAGGGCGCCCGAGTACGCCACTATCACTAGAAGGGCATCGACCGTGGCGAAAGCCACGTCCGCCCGCAGTGAAGCAAAAGCCCGCGCCAGCCTCACAGCCCGTTTCGTTGTACCTTCGACTCCCTCGTTGACCCAGTCCAATTGGGTGCCCCACCCTTCGATTGTTGCCCCTATTCAGAGGAGCTTCTCTCCTGATAAATACCCTTCCCCCCGGAAGGTGTGAGCGTCAAGCTAGCGAGGGTGTGGCTGCCTGGCTACAGGATAAGTAGGCCCAGAGACACATTCTCGGAGGGTCGAAATCGGAGCCGTTTTTTGGTGGGTCGGACGGCCCCCACAACCCTCCAGAGCACCCATAGGCAACCGGCCGGTCCTGGCTTAGCATGCGCGCATGGCGGTCAATGGGTTGGGGTTCAATCGCGGGGCACGTGCGTCAGCTTCGGACCGGCGCGCATCAAGCAGGACACGATGAACGACCATCAACTTCTGATCCTCATGTTGGACGTCACGGTGCTGTTCCTGGCGGCCCGAATCGGCGGCGAGATCGCAGCCCGATTGAAGATCCCCCTTCACGTCGGCGAACTGGCGGTGGGGATTCTCATCGGCCCCTCCTTGCTGGGCTGGATCGCGCCCGATGCATTTCAAGCCATTTTCCCGACCGACCCGCTCCAGCGCAGCGTCCTCGACGCCTTCTCGTGGATCGGGATCATCTTCCTGGTCCTGATCGGGGGCCTCGAGACCCGCCTCAGCATCCTCCGCCGGGCCCGGGCTGCTGTCATCGGCGGTTGGATCGGCGGGTTCGGGCTTCCGTTCGTTGGCGGTTTCACCCTCGGGATGCTCTTTCCCGCCCAGCTGGTTCCGGTAAATGTCGAGCGGCCCGTGTTTGCCTTGTTTATGGCGACCGCCATGTCGATCTCGGCGATTCCGGTCATTGCTCGCATCCTCATGGACCTCAACCTTCTCAAGACCCGGGTGGGCATGGTCATTCTCTCGACGGCCATCGCCGACGACACCATCGGATGGATCGTCCTGTCGATCGCCGCCGGACTCGCTTCGGGCGGGGTCGAGGCGGGCAGCCTCGCTCGCACCGTGCTCCTGACACTGAGCTTCGTGGGTCTGGCGTTCACGGTCGGCAAGCGGTTCGTCCGGCGGGCCATCACCTTCAGTTCTCGCAGGCTCCGGATCCCTCATCCGCAGATCTCGATGATGTTGCTCCTGGTCTTTGGATTCGGGACCATCACTCAGGCGATCGGCGTGCACCTGGTCCTCGGCGCCTTCATCGCTGCGATCCTGATCGGCCGGGTCCGCCGGATCGACCCCGAGGCGGTGGCCGGGGTGCGGCAGGTGGGGATGGGCTTCTTCGTGCCGATCTTCTTCTCGTACACCGGCATCAGAGTGAACCTCACCAGCCTCCACGGGAGCGCACTCACCTTCACGGTGCTGGCAGTGCTCGTGGCCTGTGCCACCAAGATCATCGGCGGGGGCCTGGGGGCCCGGGCCGGCGGTATGCCTAAGTGGGAGGCGGTGGCCGTCGGAATCGGCCTCAATGCCCGCGGGGCGATGGAGTTGGTGATCGCCGCGATCGGGTTGTCGATCGGACTTCTCAACGAAGCCACCTACGCCATGATCGTGCTGATCGCGGTCCTCACCACCGTGATGACGGCTCCCCTGCTGAGGTGGTCGATCGGGCGAGCCGATGTTGAGGCCATGGCTGTGGAAGATCCGGACGCTGCCAGCCCACCGAAGGAGATATCCGCCTGAGTGGCGGTGCGGTCAGCCCTTTTGCCCGGTCAACTTTGTTGGCCGGGATCCGATCCCTCATGGGGAGTGTGATACCAACCCTGATTCCTCATCAGCCGGGCCGGAACCTTCAACAGAGGCAACAGAATCAATAGCGGATATCGGAGCAGGTATCGGGGCGGGACTCGATCCCTGGCCAGGAACGGAAGCGGGGCCAGCAACTGGACGGCGGCGACCGCAGCCCAGATCCACCAACCCCAGAGCGGGGCGCCCAGCGCCGATGCCACTGCCAGCCCTCCGCTGAGAAGCGCGACTCCCATCCTCGACGGCTGGACCAGTCGCAATGCCAGGTCCCAGGCGGCCGGTCTCCGGCGCCGTAACAGTTTTCCGAAGTAGACCCGCGCAACGTGACGTCGACCGGCCACCCAGCGAGATCTCTGGCGGATGGCAACCCCGGCCGCGACCGGCTTCTCGTCGCCGATACGGAGATCGTGGAGCCACCGCACGCTGTGCCCGGAAAGAAATAGACGCACCCCGAGCTCCTGATCCTCCACGAGCGAATCCCCGAACCCTCCCGCTGCCACCAAGGCGGTTTCAGTGATGCACATGCCGGTGCCCCCGAGGTCGGCGGTCCAGCCCAGGTTGCGACGGGCCAGTTGCACCATCCGGTTGGAGGCCCAGTACGAGAGGGCCGATGCGGTGGCGATGGCCGACGCATCGGGGTTGGAGACGTCGAGGTAGGCCTGCAGCACATGACCGCCCGCATCGATCTCATCGGAGAGTCGCTCGAGGAAATTGACCGGGACCCGGTTGTCGGCGTCGACCACCACCAGAGCCTCACCCGAAGCCAGGGGCCGGGTATCCAGGAACCATTGCAGGACCGCCCCCTTGCCATCGGGGCCCTCGGCCCGCTCGAACACCTCGGCCCCCGCGGCCCGGGCTTTGGCGGAGGTTTGGTCGGTGCATCGATCGGCCAGCACCGAGATCGTGAACAGGTCGGGTCGATAGGAGAGGTTCTTGAGGTCTCCGACCAGGCTGGCGATGACAGCCTCCTCGTTGTGAGCGGGTATGGCGATCCGAAAACGCCTCTCCCGGGGCCCGGGAACGGCGAGAGCGGGATGCCGCCAGCCGGCGAGGGCTACCGCAAGGTTGTACAGAATTAGGGCGGCCAGAACTATCTGTGCCAACCAGAGGAGACCCCGTAGCATGAGATACGAGGTTAAGCGGTAGGCCTCCATCAGCTATGACCGGTCAAATCACATTCACCCCTAAGTCAATCGCGGTCGTCCTCGGCACCAGGCCCGAAATCGTCAAGCTTGCCCACATCATCAAGATGTTGGGTGACGCCGCCCGTGTCATTCACACTGGACAGCACTACGACCCCAACCTCTCCGAGACTTTCTTCCGAGAGATGGAATTGCCGCCCCCCGACCATTTCCTCCAGGTGGGTGGCACTTCTCGGGGCCAT
>JANMST010000290.1:0-6230 GCA_031389635.1 Acidimicrobiia bacterium
CACGACCTGGCGGTGGTGAACGGGCCCAATGGAGCGCTCCACCACTTTGCCTTCTGGCTCGACGACTGGGACCACGTCCGCAAAGCCGCTGACATCCTGGCCTACAACGCGATCCAGATCGACGTCGGGCCGACCCGTCATGGTGTTACCAGGGGAAACACCATCTACTTCTTCGATCCGATGGGCACCCGCAACGAAGTGTTTACCGGGGGCTACCGGCCTGATCCCGACTTCCCGACCATCACCTGGACCGAGGAGAACTTCGGCCGGGGCCTCTTCTACTACGAGAACGAGGTCAACGAGCGATTCATAAAGGTGCATACATAGTGGGCATCCTCCGGCTTTCCCATGCCGAGATCAAGGTTCCCGACCTGGAGTTGGCTACCGCCTATTACACCGAAGTGGTTGGGCTGATCGAGACCGCCCGTGAGCCGGAGCGGATTTATCTCAAGGGATGGGACGAGCACCAGCACCACTCGATCATCCTCCGCTACGCCCCCATCTACGGCCTCGAATTGATGGGGTTCAAACTTCAGGACCGGGAAGATCTCGACCATTTCCAAGAACGGATCGAGGCGTCCGGGATCGCCACCAAGCGATTCGAAAGCCGTCAGCTCGGTCCTGGGTCCGGTGAGACCGTCCGGTTTGAGGCGCCCAGCGGTCACACAGTCGATTTGGTGTGGGGAATGGAACAGGTAGGAAACCTCCTGCCCGTCTACAACCCGCCGCCCGAACCGCAGGGTTTGAACGGGATCCACCCGCCCCGGCTCGACCACATCTTCCTGATGTGTGAGGACGTCGATGGAGTCACCGACTTCTTCCGTTCGGTTCTTGACTTTCGGTTGACCGAGCAGATTCTCTCCGACGATGGCCACCTGCTCGCCGCGTTTCTCGAACGGACTCACACCGCCCATGACCTCGCCCTCGTGACCGGTCCCAACGGGGCATTCCATCATGTTGCGTTCTGGGTCGACGACTGGAACGAGCTCCGTCGGGCCGCCGACATTTGCGCGTATCACGGGGTGCGGATCGACGCCGGTCCCACCCGCCATGGAGCCACCCGGGGATGGGGTCTCTACTTCTTCGATCCGGCCGGCAATCGCAACGAGGTGTACACCGGTGGTTATTGGGCGGATCCAGACAGGGAGCCGGTCACGTGGACCGAAGCCGAAATGGGTCGGGCGATCTTCTACTACGAGGGCGTTGTCGACCAAGAGTTCCTGACTGTTCACTCATGAGGCAGAGGTGAGCGACTCGATGAGCGAAGAAACTACCAACGATGGCCGAGCCGAAGGGGTTCAGTTCCCGCGCACCGAGCGTTACGAAGCACCCCTGTACCTCGCCAAGTATTTGGAGCGGCAGTCGCGGGGCCACCAGACCGGCGACGTCGATCCTGACGATAAGACCCCGCTCTACCTGCGCCGGTTCCGGGAACGGCGCGAGCAGGGGTCGATCACAGATCAGCTTCCTCCTCTTCATCAGAGGGTCGGCTTGGGGATGCAGCAGGCCATGTCTGAGGACAACCGAACTAAGGAGATCTCGGCCCCGCCCGAAGCTCGAATGAAGCTGGCGGCTGACGTATATCTGATCCGTCACGGCGAGACCCAGGGCTACTCCACCGAGGCCGGTCTGACCCCGGGCGGTAACTGGCAGGGCCACACCTACGGCCACACCGTCAGCAAACGGGTCTCCAACGGCGAGACGATCGTGCTCCGTCACGCCAACACCAGCCGGGCTGGCCAAACCGCCACCCAGATTCAATTGGGTTTGCTCGACGGGCTGGCGATGTTCGAGAAGAACGTGAAGGTGTTCGACCCGGCTCCAATGGAGGAGTTCCGGAATTTCCAGGTCGCCACTCCCGGCGGGCTCCAGGACGTGACCGCAGCGTTCCGCCATTATTACGCCACCCTCGAGGAGTTCGAGAGGACCGCACTGGGCGATCGGCCGACGTGGCTGGTCGAGGTCGACCGCTTCTGGCGCACCCAAAGCGGAGGCTCCGACCCGATCCAGCATTGGCTGACCATCCCCATGCTGCATTTCGAGCCGCCGGCGATGGTCGTCCGTCGGTTCTGGCAAGGCATCCGCGGCCTAGCCGAGGAATTCCCCGGAGCGCGGCTCCTCATCGCCACCCACTCCGGGCCGATCCGGGCGTTCGCAACCACCGCATTTGGCTACGACCCGGGCGAGCCATACAACACCGAGCACGTCAGGGTGAAGCTAAAGGAGGGCAGCCGCCAAGCGCTGGTGAGCTACCGCAACCGGGTGCAGGAGATCCAGGTTCCCGAAATCGAGACCCTGCCCACCTGGCAGTTGGACGAGAAATGGGTTCCGGGCTGATTGCGGCGTGACTTCCGAGGAGGAGGAGGAGTGTGCAAGAGCTGTCCAATAGTTGGGCCCGATGGCTGGTCAGAGGCCACCGTATCGAGACCCCATGGAAAGGTCGCGCCGATGATGTCCTCTAATTACATCATCTGGTTCGAAGCTTATGAAGAGGAGCATCGCTCACGGGTGGGAGGCAAGGCCGCCAGCCTGGGAACGATGATGAAGGCTGGCCTGCCAGTTCCTCCCGGTTTCTCCGTCACCACCGACGCTTTCGAGATCTTGCGCACTCACACCGAGACCCGCACCCGGGTCAACCACCTATTGGAGGGGATCGACCTCACCAATCCGATCGAGTTGCGGCAGATCTCGTTCGAGGTTCGCAAGTTGATCGAAGAGATCCCCTTAGATCCAGACGTGGAAGGTGAGATCAGACGGGCCTACCAGGCTCTCTGCGAGCGCTGCGGTCTTGACCGGATTCCGGTGGCTGTGCGATCGTCGGCAACTGCCGAGGATCTACCTAACGCGAGCTTCGCCGGCCAACAGGACACCTACCTATGGGTGGTGGGCGAGGCCGCCGTCATCGACAACGTCAAGAAGTGCTGGTCCTCGCTCTTCAGCGACCGGGCGATTGCCTATCGGCACGAGATGGGCTTCGACCACGAAGTCATCTCCATGTCGGTCGCGGTGCAGAAGATGGTCGACCCCAAGGCGGCGGGAGTCGCCTTCACGCTCAACCCCTCCAACGGTGACCGTTCGCAGGTGGCGATCGATGCCTCCTGGGGTCTGGGCGAGGCGGTGGTGGGGGGTGAGGTCACCCCTGACAACTACCTGGTCGACAAGGTGATCAAGCAGATCGTCGGCCGGGTCATCTCTCCCAAGACCATCGAATACCGGGTAAACGGATCGGACACGGTGGAGAAGGTCGACGTCGAAGAGGAGCGCCAACTAATCCAATGCTTGACCGACGATGAGATCATGGCGGTCGCAGCCATGGCCCGTCTGGCTGAGCGGTACTACGGCAGGCCCCAGGACCTGGAGTGGGCGATCGATCGCCATCTACCTCCGGGCGAGAACATCCTGTTGCTCCAGGCCCGACCGGAGACGGTCTGGTCGCGCAAGGCAGCGACTCCAATAGGTCGTGCGGAAGACTCGATGGCCTCGATTGTCGCCACTTTGATTTCGCCGTTCCACGCTCGGGATACCAAGACGACAGACCCATCACCGACGACCCACCCAGCCAGCAAGTAGGAAACCGCGGCCCGATAGCAGGCGGAAGGGCACCGGCCCCCCGCCCAAGAAAGAGGAGGATGCATGGCCGAGACACGATTCCCAAGCCCGTTTGAGATCCCGGTGCCAGAGGGCGCCGAGGGTTGGGAGCAGCTTTACCCCTATGCCAACATTTTCAGCGAGGGGCGGCGGGAGTATGAGGAGGCGCGATTCTGGTTCTGGGATTCCATGCATTGGCCATGGCCGATGTCGCCCTGGGATGCGACCCACATGGAATGGGCCATTGCCGCTCTGGGTCAGTACAACACCAGGCATTATCTGATTCCACCGGCCAACGGGATCGATTTCCGCATCCTTTACGGCCTGCCCTTCTTTTCACCCGTCACGATCGAGGACGGCGCCACCATCGAAGCGCGAGTGCCTCATTTCATGCAACGGGCGGGGCACTACTTCCAGAACTGGGATGACCTCTATGAAAGCTGGCTCGGCAAGATCAAGGACACCATCGGGCAATTGGCCGCCATCGACTTTTCTCCGTTGCCTGAGGTCGAGCCGATTGAGGTCATCACCGAGGGACTCGGGGTGGGTTCCGGACTGAGGCTGTTCGAGGAGTACTCGAAGTTCAAGGCTTTGACGTTGAAGGTCTGGATGCTCCACTTCGAGTTCCTCAACCTCGGATATGCCGCCTACCTCGACTTCTTCGGCTTCTGCAAGCAGGCTTTCCCTGGCATCCCCGACCTAGGCATCGCAAAGATGGTGTCGGGGATCGAGGTCGACCTTTTCCGTCCCAACGAGGAGCTCAAGAACCTGGCCCACAAGGCGATCGAGTTGGGTATCGACGACCTCTTCGGGTCAGACGACCCCGCCAAGATCCAGGCCGGTCTAGAGACCGAAGCTGGACGCAAGTGGCAGGAGGCCTGGGACGCGGTGAAGGAACCTTGGTTCAACTTCTCTTCCGGTACCGGCTTTTACTACTTCGACAAGACCTGGATCGACTATCCCGAAATCCCATATGGGTTCATCCACGATTACATCATCAAGATCAAGGCCGGACAGAGCATTGCCCGCCCGATCGCCGAGATCACCACCGAGCGCGATCGCGTCGTCTCGGAGTACTCGGAGTTGTTGCAGACGGATGAGGATCGGGCCACCTTCGAGGGCAAGCTCGGCCTTGCCCGGACTGTGTTCCCGTACGTCGAAAACCACAACTTCTACATCGAGCACTGGTCGTTGTCGGTGTTCTGGCGCAAGTCGCGCGAGCTCGGCTCGATGCTGTTGAAGGAGAAATTCCTCGAGTCCGAGGAGGACATTTTCTTCATTCGCCGCGACGAGATCGATGAGCTGCTGGCCGATCTGTACATCAACTGGGCGGTGGGAGGCATTCCGGCTGGCCCCACCTACTGGCCCCCGATCATCCAGAAGCGGCGAGCGATCGTCGAAGCACTCAAGAACTTCAAGCCGCCCAAGGCCCTTGGTGCTCCGCCGGCGGTAGTCACCGAGCCCTTCACCATCATGTTGTGGGGCGTCACCACCGACTCGGTCAACATGTGGCTGGGTGCTCCGGAAGGTGCCGGGGAGCTGAAGGGTATGGCTGCCTCCCCGGGTGTGGCCGAAGGCCCGGCCCGCCTGGTCTTCTCGGCCGACGATATCGGCATGATCCAGGACGGCGAGATCCTGGTTGCCCCCATCACCGCTCCCTCGTGGGCGCCGGTGTTTCCCAAGATCAAGGCCTGCGTCACCGACATCGGCGGGGTCATGTCCCATGCGGCAATCGTCTGTCGTGAGTACGGCGTCCCGGCCGTGACCGGGACCGCCTACGCGACAAGGGAGATCAAGAACGGCATGATGATCCGGGTCGACGGCAACGCCGGCACGGTGACGATCCTCGACCGCTGAGACCAAACTCGATAGGAGTTGAGCGATGCTGAGCAAGGAGCAGAACGAGTCAATGACCCGGGTGGGGCCGGGCACGCCGACGGGCGAGCTGCTCCGCCGATATTGGTATCCGGTGGCCTTCGTCAAGGACCTCGATGAATGGCCCATCAAAAAGGTCCGGCTGCTGGGCGAGGACTTCGCTCTATGGAAGACCGCCCAGGGCGGCTACGGGATCATTCAGGAGAAGTGCCCTCACCGGCATGCCTCGCTGGCATATGGAGTCGTCGAACAAGAGGGAATCCGTTGCGGATATCACGGCTGGCTCTTCGACAACGGAGGCGCCTGCCTCGATCAGCCGGCCGAGCCGGACAAGTCCCAATTCAAGGACAGGATCAAGGCCTTTGCCGGTCAGGCTGAGGCGCTGGGCGGCATGGTCTGGGCCTACGTAGGTCCTGCCCCTGCCCCCGAGCTACCCAAGTTTGACGTGTTCGTCGACCCCGGATTCAAAGACGTCAGTTACACGACCCTTCCCTGCAACTGGCTCCAGATCATGGAGAACTCGGTCGATCCGCACCACGTCGAGTGGCTCCATGGCAACTATTTCAAGTTCCTCGGTGAACAGAGGGGATTCGTGGCTCCGCCCAGCTTCCAGAAGAAGCACGTCAAGATCGGCTTCGATGCCATGGAGTGGGGCATCCTCAAGCGGCGGGTGCTCGAAGGCAACACCGAGCAGATGGAAGACTGGGCGGTTGGACATCCTCTGGTTTTTCCTTTCTCAATGCGGGTAGGTGGAGGCGGCATCGAAC
>JANMST010000295.1:0-2976 GCA_031389635.1 Acidimicrobiia bacterium
CGCACCCTCACCATCGACCCCACCCGCCGCTACCAACCCACCGGAAAACCCAGAGGACGCCGCCCCAAAACCATCGGACCCTGCCAATGACCCGTCCGACATCTCCCGCGACATCTGTCCGATATGTCCCGCGACTTGACACGTCGTATGAGGAGCCCACGCGCCAAAGAAGCTGGGGACCGACGCTCACGCGCCAAAGAAGTGACCGGGGCCGCCGAGGGACCGATCTTTCCTTCGGTGATTCTTCTCTTGCCCGCCAACCAGCTTCCTCCCTTTCGGGGACGTGGGAGAATCCCAATCACTTTCTCCGGACGAAAGGCAACGCTGGTGACAAGTTCATCTGAGCCAGCCCTCGAAGATCGACTAATCGATGCCGCAATTGGTGCGCTGGAGTTGCAGTCGATCCATGTGGGCCGGAGGCTCGGGCTCTATGAGTCGCTGCGGAGCCCTCGCACGGTGGCTGAACTCGCCGAGCACGCCGGAATCGATCCCCGATATGCACGGGAATGGCTCGAACAGCAGGCGGTGGCAGGATTCGTGTCGGTCGATGGCGAGATCCGCGACGACTACCTGGATCGGGTTCGATTCTGGCTCAATCCCAGGCAGTTGGCGGTTCTGGTCCACGAGGAAGATCCGGCCCATGTCGCTCCTCTGGCCGACATGCTGGCTGGTGGTGGACTCGTCATCGATCAAGTTGTCGAGGCCTATCGCACCGGGCAGGGAGTTCCCTATTCCGCCTACGGAAAACCGTTCCGAGATGGTCAGGCCGGCATCAACCGACCGGCTTTCGTCAACGACCTTTCCTCCACCTGGATCGAGGCGGTGCCTGAAGTCGCCGCCCGACTCCGAGATGGCGGCAAAGTCGCGGACCTCGGAAGCGGAACTGGCTGGTCGACGATCGCGATGGCCAGGGCCTTCCCGAAAGCCACCGTCATCGGCTTCGACTCCGACGAGGCCAGCGTCGCCGACGCCCGCGCCAACGCCGATAACGCTGGCGTTGCTGTCCAGTTCATAGCGGCGGACGCCTCCACGATGAGTGAGCACGGGCCCTTCGATCTCGTTCTCATCCTCGAAGTGCTCCATGACCTTGCCCGGCCGGTCGAGGTTCTCGAGGCAGCACGACGCTCGTTGAGCGACGATGGGGTGGTTCTCGTGGCCGACGAAAAGGTGGCCGAGAGTTTCCAACCGAAGGGTGACGATCTCGAGCGGATGATGTATGGCTGGAGCGTGTCCTACTGCCTGCCTGCGTCCATGGCCGAGGAGTCGTCGGCCGCCCTCGGGACTGTGCTCCGCCCATCCAAGCTCAAGAATCTCGCTGGACAGGCCGGGTTCTCTCGGGTCGACACGAGCGACATCGACGCCGGCTTCTTTCGCCTCTACGCCCTTCGCCCCTGACCAGGGGGTTGCCCAATCGAACCCGCCGCAGCCGCCGACTGCGAGAGGATCCTCCAATCATGGTGGGGCCAGCCGGTCAACACCGTCACCGCCGCCGCGTTCATCGTTGCCGGAGCGCTCGTTTGGTTCCGCCGCCGTGACGCCGCTACCGGTGCTCTGGTGGCATCAATCGGCGTCGGCTCGATTGCGTTTCATGGCCCGATGCCAGCCTGGGGCGAGTTCGTCCATGACGTCTCCATCGTTGTCACCCTGGTCTGGGTGCTCCTGGTCGAGACGAAACGAGCCCGGCTTTGGCCGTTGGGTTTTGCCCTGGCGGCAGCAGCATCGATCACGCCGGCGATCGCCGACCCGACCCAGGCTGTATTGGCCCTAGGGGTGCTCGCGGCAGTCTCTCTTCCGAAAGAACACCGGCCCCGTCGGCTGCAAGCTGTCGCAATCTTGGCGTTGGGCGGCGTCGTGGGCACGCTCTCCCGAACAGGTGGGCCGTTCTGTAACCCGGACTCGCTCTGGCAGGGCCACGGGTTCTGGCATGTGGCTGCCGCGACCTCGCTAGCGATCTGGGGACTGGCAATCCGTCCCTCTCAGTAGCAACGAACCCCCGTTTTGGCGCGGAGCACTGCTCCCCTGGTATCGATCTTCCGCGCCAAAAGCGGGACTCTGTGGGGTTCTCTTCAAGACTTGGCCAAACTTCTGAATCGCTTGGCATCCTGGTCACGACGGGGGCAAGCTGTCAGGTATGTCCGAACAGCTTTCCGACGTCGTCGCTCTGGCGGTCCTACGGCATCCGACCAGGATGCGGATAGTCGCCGCCAGCCAGAGTCCGGTGACGGTAGAGGAGATCGCCGGCCAACTCGGCATGCCGGTCACCCGCCTCTATCACCATGTCGACCGACTTCGATCGGTCGGCCTGATGGAGATAGTCGGCGAGAAGAAGCAAGGAACGGCTGTTTCTTCGATTTTCCGAGCGACGGTCACCGACCTGGCTGCCAGGGGTTCATTCGACGACGTCGGCGTCGTGTTGGAAGACGCCCGACGCGATGCGATCTCCAGCCACCAGGGCGACGTACGGGCGTTCGGGCGGACGGTGGCAGAAGTGCCGCGGGCAGCCGCCGAGCGGCTGGCGGCGATGATCGAGGAGGCGGTGCAAGACTTTCGCGATGCTGATGAGGGGGAAGGCGAACTCTTCACCTTCACGTATCTTCTTGCTCCGCTGGCCGGCGCTCAGTCCCCTCTCCTGGTCCGGGCGGTCAGATCCGATGAGGTCGGCCACCTGCAACGGGTCCTTTACGACGCCGTCTCGTGGGATCCGGACCGCGTCCTGCCCTCTTGTGAGATCGTCGTCAACCATCCGCAGCTGCTTCGCTATCACCAGGACTGGGGCAGGGCCGGAGACCTCGGGGTCGTGGCCGAGCTAAGTGGAAACGTCGTGGGAGCGGCCTTCTGCCGGCTCTTCACCGAGGAGGACCACGGACACGGATTCGTCGACGACCGGACACCCGAACTCGCCATCGCGGTGTGGGAGGGACACCGCGGCGACGGCATCGGATCGCGCTTGCTCACAGCCCTCGAGGATGCGGCCAG
>JANMST010000303.1:0-4902 GCA_031389635.1 Acidimicrobiia bacterium
CGGTTCTCGCCGCCCTCGGGGATGATGAGGTCGGCGCGGCGCTTCGCGGGCTCGACGAATTGCAGGTGCATCGGCCGGACGTGCCGGTAGTACTGCTCGCGCACCGACTCGAAGGTGCGGCCGCGCTGCTCGATGTCCCGGCGGATCCGGCGAAAGATGCGGATGTCGGGGTCGGTGTCGACGTAGATCTTGAGGTCGAGGTGCTCACGGAGATCCCGATCAGCCAGGACCAGGATCCCCTCGACAATGATCACCGGAGCCGGCTCGAGCCGGTCGGTCTCATCGGCCCGGAGGTGGCGGGTGAAGTCGTAAGTCGGCCGATCGATGGCGGCACCCTTCGACAGAATTCCCAGGTGCTCGATAAGCAACTCTGTTTCAAGCGAATCGGGGTGGTCGTAGTTCGCCCGCGATCGTTCTTCGAAGCTCAGCTCGGGGCGATGGCGGTAGTAGGAATCGTGCTGCACCAGCACCACTCCGGGGAGAGCGCCGAGAACCGCTTCGGCGATGGTGGTCTTGCCCGATCCCGACCCCCCGGCAATGCCGATTGTCATCGGCTGCAGTCCGGAGAAACCGGGGGCGGGATCAATCACACGTATCACGATAGGTGGATCGGCCTTACCTGGTCCCATGCTCCGTAGAGTCCATCGGATGCCAGTGGACGAGGATGAAGGACCGGCCGATTCAGATGTAGGAACGGCCGATTCAGAGAAGGCAACCAAGAAGGGAGATCCGGGTTTCGCCGCGTTCCTGCATCGCCATACGAAGGAGCGGGGCCCCGGCGAGGTGTTTGCGCCACCGATCGCTTTGGCTTCGGTCTTTGCCCTTCCCGATGGGATCGAAGCCGGCCATCAGTACGGGCGATGGTCCAATCCGACCTGGTCGGCGCTCGAGCACGCCCTCGAGGTCCTTGAGCAAGCGCCCAGTGTCACATTCCCGTCCGGAATGGCCGCTACAGCCGCGGTCCTCTACACGCTGCTCGAGCCGGGAGACAGGGTTTTGATCCCCTCGGACGCCTACTACACGACCCGGGTCTTGGCCGAGCGCTATCTGGCTCCATTCGGAATCCAGATCGCGACGATGCCGACCTTGCGATTCGATGACCAGGACCTGGCTGGATTCAAGTTGGTGTGGATCGAGACTCCTTCGAATCCCCGCCTCGATCTGGTCGACATCAAGAACCTGGCGAGCAGGGCTGCGGCGGCCGGGGCGATTCTCGTAGCGGACAACACAACCATGACGCCGCTCGGCCAGCGCCCCCTCGACCTCGGCGCCGATGTCGTGGTGGCCTCGGACACCAAGGCCATGAACGGTCACTCCGACGTTGTCTTTGGGCACGTGGCCAGTCGCCGCACCGACCTGGTCGATCAGATCCGGCTATGGCGAAACCTGGCCGGTGCGATTCCAGGCCCGTTCGAGGCGTGGCTGGTGCACCGGGGGTTGGAAACGCTCGAGATCCGATTTGAGAGAATGTGCCACAACGCCGCGACCCTGGCGGAACGCCTCGCAAGGAGCCCGGCGGTTGTGAGCGTTCGATATCCGGGATTGGCCGATCATCCCCAGCACGAGCTGGCCAAGAAACAGATGACCGGGTTTGGATCGGTGGTGGCGGTGACATTCGCCGACGAAGCGGGAGCCGAGCGATTCATTGCGGCCTGCCCGTTCATTCGACCGACAACCAGTTTCGGCGGCGTTCACACCTCGGCCGAAAGACGGGCCCGATGGGGCGAGGACGTGCCGGAGGGTTTCATTCGCCTCTCCCTCGGAACCGAGCCCACCGACGAACTGGTTTCAGCGATCGAGCAAGCGCTCGGTTAGTTCGCGACCGCGCGTATCAAGTCAGCCGTTATTGGTACGGAGGCGGCGCATGTCGTCAAGGACGCCTGACACCAACGTGGTCTCTGCGGAGGCGTGGACACCCTTCAGGTGGCGCTTGGCATCCGGTTCGGCGGGTTCGACCGGTGTCGGTATGTCGGTCGATAGGTCCACTTCACCCTCAGCCGGATGGTCCCCTAGCCATTCGAGAACCGGGAACTCTTCGGCCGCGGTCGGGACGGTGGCTGCCACTGGAACCGGCGGAACCAGGTCGACCTCGAAGGCCGTGTCCTTGACCGTGAGCCCTCGGGACAGCAAGGTGTTGACCACCTGGAATGCGCGGGTGCGTCCCATCGTGCGTTCCAGCGAAGCAAGGCTGAACGCCGGAACGAGAGAGACGAGGGTGGCCCAGTCCTCGGCATGAAGGGTGACCGGCGACGGAACGTCGGCACTCAGGACGAGAGGTGAGTTCTCCTCGACGCCTAGTGCACGGATCTCGCTCTCGATAAGGCGAAGATGCTCGACCTCCGCCATGATCTCGACCACTTCCCACGACGGGGAGTTGGGGTCGAACTCGGGGGATGCGACGAAAAATGATCCCTCGGTCGGCCCGGTCAGAACGAATAGTGCGTCGATGGTTGAACGGCGGAGCTGGTCGGTTTCCGTGGGGGGGCGCTGACCCGCCAGGGTGGCGCCTGCCAGCTTTCCCTCATTGAAGTGGACCACGCCAGCCCGGGTGCCTTCGATGCGAAGGGCAGCAGTCTTACCGGTGACCCGCATCATCTGTAGAAGGTCAGCCACCGACCAGTTGCTCAAGTTCCCGGACAGCATCATATGCCTCAGTCCCCTTCCTCAGGATTCGCCTGTTTATCGGTCCTGAAACCACCAGAGTTGAGAGTTTCAGCCCTTTTTCGAGGCCTTCATCTCCCGTTTTTGCTGCCTGAGGGTGAACACGTCCTCCCATTGGCCGACGTCGGCGATGGACGGCCAATCTGCGGCCACCGCCTCCCAACCAACCGGGCCCATCTGGAGCCTTTTCCCCAGGACTCCGACGAAGATCCTGGCCTTGGCATCCCCAAAACCCGGAAGTTCCCGGAGACGTTTGTAGAGGTCCTCACCGGTGGCGGCGGTGGTCCAGAGTCGGGCCGTGTCGCCGTCGTAGTGCCCGACGATGAACCCGGCCAGTTCGTGGGTCCGTTTGGCGAAGGCCCCGGGAAAGCGATGAATCGCCGGCGGGCCTTTGAACAGGGGACCGAGATCGGCCGGATCCATCCTTGCGATCCGGTCCGGATTGAGGGGCTCGCCGAGGCGCTGTTGAAGGAGGAAGGGGCCGTAGAAAGCCCGCTCCATCGGAAACTGCTGATCGAGGAGCATGCCCATGAGAAGGGCGAAGGGGTTCTCGGCCAGCAACCGATCGGCCTCCGGGTCACCGGTCCAAGGCAACGACTCCACTCCCATGAGCTGAAACCTAGTGACGCCGGATTTGCGGTGCGTTGGGGTGGTGTGCTCTACGTCAAGGACCGAATGACGACCCAAACGATCAGGGCGGCCACTGGCGCCAGGTCGAGCGGTATCCGGCTGGATCGGTTCTTCATTGAGAAACAGAGAGCCAACCGCGAGGTTTGATACCGGTTCGGCGTTGGATCTAAGTCGAGCGGATGACGACTGTCAGCACCCAGATCGCCAGGAGTACCACCGGGGCGGTTTGGAGAATGCTGATTGCGTCGAAAGAGCGGGGGTGTCGATTCATGGTGCTGTCCTTTGGACGTGCCGAGAGTGGTCCCGGTTTCATCGGCAGCCCGTTTCGCAAGCAAAGAGGTCTCTAGACCTACGAACCTTTCCTATGTCTCGGCCCCGGCCTTCCGAGGGTGGCGAGCCCTCCCCTCACTACCCTCCCGGCGATGCAAGTCCTCCCCACCAAGGTCGATCGCTCAAGTGAGGATTTCGCGTCCAACCGCCAGGTCATGCTCGACAAGCTGGCCGAGTTCGAACAGCTCCAAGCTCGGGCCCGATTGGGAGGCGGCCAGAAGTACATCGATCGCCATCGGGCCAGGGGCAAGCTCCTTGTGCGGGAGCGGATCGAGCTGCTGGTCGACCGCGACACATCCTTCCTCGAGTTGTCGACGCTGGCCGCCTGGGGAACCGATAAGAATCTTGGCGCCAATGCCGTCACCGGGATCGGAATCGTCTCCAAAGTCGAGTGCGTCATCTCCGCCAACGACCCCACCAGCCAGGCCGGTTCCTCCAACCGGTACAGCCTCGCCAAGACTCTCCGGGCCCAGGACATCGCTATGGAGAACCGCCTTCCGTTGATCAACCTGGTCGAGTCGGGTGGAGCCGATCTGCCTGATCAGGCCGAGGTCTTCATCACCGGCGGCAAATGGTTTCGAAACCTCACCTGGATGTCGCGAATGGGAATCCCGACGATTGCGCTGGTCTTCGGCAATTCGACGGCCGGCGGCGCCTATGTGCCGGCTATGTGCGACTACTCGGTGATGGTCAAGGAACGCGCCAAGGTGTTTCTCGGAGGCCCGCCTCTGGTCAAGATGGCGACCGGGGAGGAATCGACCGACGAGGAACTTGGTGGAGCCGAGATGCACTCCCGCGTGTCCGGGCTATCTGACTATTTCGCCCAGGACGAACACGACGCCCTTCGGATCGGCCGGGAGATCGTCACCCATTTGAACTGGCGCAAACTCGGTTTCGAACCGACCCGTCCTACCGATCCGCCGATCCACGACCCCGAGGATCTACTTGGCATCATCCCCCAGGATCTCCGGATTCCCTTCGACATGCGCGAGGTACTGGGACGAATCGTCGACGGGTCCAGGTTCGAAGAGTACAAGGCCCTCTACGGGACCTCGCTGGTAGTCGGATGGACATCGATTCATGGATTCGCGATTGGAGTCATCGCCAATCAGCAAGGTGTGATCTTCTCGGAGGAAGCCCAGAAAGCGACGGAGTTCATCCAACTCTGCAATCGCTACGACACGCCTCTGCTTTTCATCCACAACACCACCGGCTACATGGTGGGGAAGTCATACGAGCAACGAGGGATCATCAAGGATGGCGCCAAGATGATCAACGCCG
>JANMST010000336.1:0-2773 GCA_031389635.1 Acidimicrobiia bacterium
AAAACGCTGCCTGGGTCGGGAGCGCAACGTCTCGTGGGCAACTCCTGGCGATTGTTCCGGGGGTAGTCGCGTTGACGTTGTTCCCTTCTCCTTTTCGATGGCTAGGGCTCTTTTTCGTGGTGCTCGGGGTGTTGCTGTCGCGAGTGGTCGCCCGGGTAGGACCGGGAGGCTTGAACGTGTTGCTGGGGGGTTTCCTCCCCGTCAAGCGAATCAGGGTTCAACGCATCGCCGGCGCGGTAGCCGACTACATAGAGCCGGCCAAATGGGGCGGATGGGGCTTTCGATTGGTGCCGGACGGGTCAGCGGTCGTCATCAGAGCTGGCGACGGGATCATCGTCACCCTCGACAGCGGCCGTCGATTTGCTGTCACCGTCGATGATGCTGCCACGGGGGCGGGGCTCCTCAACGGTCTCGTCGGACGCATTCGATCGGCGTAGCTCGGAGCCGAGCTCCGAAAAGGCGGCGCCGACGGCCTCGAAGAACCCGGTGGCGGCGCTTTTCATGTTGGCTCGTATTGCCTCGTCCCGGGCGGCCGCTCCCACCGCTTGTGCAACCTTTTCCCACGCGTTGCCGAGTGTGCGGAGGGCAGCCTTGATCTCGGCCTGGTCAGGCCCTTCGTCGCCTAGCGACCGCTGATAGGTGTCCTTGAGCTTCCGGCCCAGCGATGAAACCTGTTCGGCCATCTTGTCCCAGGGATCGGTCTCCGGCCCGGATTCAACGTCTGGCGCGTCGATAGGATCGTCTGCGTGCGTCTCCACCTGCTTGATGGTACCTACGAGCTGTTCCGAGCATTCTTTGGATTTCCACCTCGCCTGGCGCCGGATGGACGGGAAGTGGGAGCCACCCTTGGTGTGATCGAGACGACCTTGTCGCTTCTTCGAGAACCGGACGTGACCCACATCGCGGTCGCGACCGACACGGTCATCGAATCGTTCCGCAACGAGATGTTCCCCGGTTATAAGACCGGCGAGGGGGTCGATCCCAATCTGATGGCCCAGTTCCCGATGGCCGAGCAGGCGTTCGACATCCTCGGTGTCGTGTGCTGGGGCATGATCGAATACGAAGCCGATGACGCCATCGCCACCGCCGCGCTTCGGTGGGTGGAAGACGTAGAACAAGTGGTGATCGCGACGCCCGACAAGGACTTGACCCAATGCGTGATAGGCGACCGCATCGTCACGTTGAATCGCCGTCAGCAGACGATCATGAATGAAGAGGGCGTTCGTGAGAAGTTCGGAGTGTCACCCGAATCGATTCCCGATTACCTGGCACTTGTGGGTGATAGCGCCGATGGTGTCCCGGGACTCCCGGGCTGGGGGCCGAAGTCGGCGGCGACCGTTCTTGCCCGCTGGAGGAAGATCGAGGCGATCCCGAGCAGAGCCAGCGATTGGCAGGTGACCGTGAGGGGGGCCGACAAGCTCGCAGCCACCCTGGTCGAGCGCAAGGAGGAGGCGTTCCTCTATCGAGACCTGACCACGCTGCGGTTCGACGTGCCTCTTACCGAGACCCTGGCCGACCTGGAGTGGCGGGGCGTGAAGAAAGCCCCCTTCCTGGAGCTGTGTGAAGAGCTCGGTTTCGACACCGTCCAGGACCGCCCCCATAAATGGCAGTAGAAAGACGCTAGACGCCAGACGCTAGACGCCAGAAGAGGAGAGACGCCAGACGCCAGACGCCAAATGTGCTGGCGTTGGGTCTGATGGTTCGCCCGCCGGCGAGGTTTCAAAGAACCCTGCTGTGGAGCCCTGTCGCTTTCGATGTTGGCCTTCTGTTTTGGCGTCTGGCGTCTAGCGTCTGGCGTCTCCTGGCTGTGAAAGGCGCCCGAGCTTCCATCCCCTTTCTAGCGTCCGTTCTAGGCCAACTCCCTCTTCAACGCGGCTTGGGCTGCCCAGTAGCCGCACATGCCGTGGACGCCGGCGCCGGGAGGGGTGGAGGATGAGCACAGGTAGATCCCTGGCGCCGCTGTTGCATAAGAGCTCCTTCCCAGCACCGGTCGGAACAGGACCTGTGGGATCGTGTAAGCGCCGCCGGTGATGTCCCCTCCTGCGTAGTTCGGGTTGTAGGCAGCAAGGTCGTCGGGAGCGGCGATGCATCGCTCCATCACCAGGTCCCGGAAGCCGGGCGCCAGGTGCTCGATTTCGTGCTCGATCGCCCCGCTGAAGTCCTCCGTGGATCCGAACGGCACATGGGCATAGGCCCACAGGGTGTGCTTGCCAGCGGGAGCGCGCAACGGGTCGGACATGCTTTGCTGGGCCACGAGAATGAATGGTCGGGCCGGGCGCCGCCCCTTCCAGATGGCTGCTTCGGCGGCTGCGATCGACTCCGAAGAACCGATGTGAATGGTGCCCGCCAGGGCCAGGCGCTGATTGGCCCACGGAACGGGGCCGTCGAGTGCGTAGTCGACCTTGAAGGCACCGGGCCCTTTGCGGAATCGCTTGAGCCTGGTCCGATAGAAGCGCGGCAACAATTCGCCGGCGATCCTGATCAACACCTCGGGAGTAACGTCGAACAGAGTGGCCTTGGCAGGCGGAAGGTCGGTGACGCTGTTCACCCAATGGCCGGTTTCGATCTCCCCGCCGAGCGACCGCAAGTAGCCGGCGAGAGCGTCGACGATCGACTGGCTTCCTCCGGCGGCAAAGGGCCAACCGAATCGATGGGCGGTGATCGGATACAGAAGTCCGAACGAAGCGGTCAACATTCGGGTGAGAGGCAGAAAAGAGTGAGCGGCGGCCCCGGCGAAGAGAGCCTTGGCTGGCTCATCCGAGAACGCGTTCAA
>JANMST010000391.1:0-2850 GCA_031389635.1 Acidimicrobiia bacterium
TGAGCGGCCTGGGCGGCCAGTTCGGCCGCTTCACCAATTCCTTCAGTGGTGAGTGGCCCGCCAACCAGCACCTGGGCGGCGGAGTCCGCCGAAATAGTCGACCCGCCTACGCCAGTGAGAGCAATTCCCGCTCTCGTGACCTTGCCTGCAACCTGGTCGATGGAGACAGCTACCCCGGCGGTGGCGAAGTCACCAACTCGGCGCTCCAGCTTGAGGTAGCCGCCGGCCGGCACTCCCTGATGGGCGGGCACGACAGCTTCAACGACGATCTCGTCGATAGCCAGGACGTTCTGGAAGGGGCCTCGGACAAACTCCTTGACCGGGATCGTTCGACGCCCTTTCGGTCCCTCTGCCACCACCAGGCCGTCGAGCGAAGCCATCACGGACGCCCAGTCCCCCTGAGGATCGGCGTGGCACAGCGATCCGACGAGAGTGCCCCGGTTGCGCACGATGGGGTCGGCCACCAGTGGGGCGGCAGCGGCCATTGTCGGTTGGCGGGTCGCCAATAGCGACGAGCGCTCAAGGGTGGCGTGACGGCACAGCGCCCCGATGTGGAAGCTCCCGTCATCACCGAGCCGGTGATAGTCCAACCCAACGAGGTTATTGATATCGACGAGCATCTCCGGCGCCGCGAATCGGAGCTTCATCATCGGGACGAGGCTCTGGCCACCCGCCAGGATCTTGGCGTCTCCGCCGCCCGCGGCCAGGAGGGAGCATGCCTCCTCAATCGACCGAGGAGCCTCGTAGCGGAATCGAGAGGGGTAGATGTCTGCTTCCTTGGGTCTTGGCTCAGGTCCGCGGCCCGGTATCCGGGTCGGGGGCGCGCTCAGGAAAGAACGAATGTGGGTCACGCACAGCCACGGGAAGCGATTCGGCCTCGGGGTCCGGCCTCGGCTCCTGGTGAGGCGGCCACGGTCCCTGTACTGGTTGGCCGGCCACCTTGAAGTAGTCGATGATCTGAGGCCACGCCCAGATCGTCGGGCCCTTCCCGGTCTTGGGGGCGTGCTCGACCAATTCGTACAAGCGTGGATTACCTCGACTGTGACCAGAAGTCTCGACTGCCAAAGCTAAATCTCCAGTCTTGAGGGCCGATCGGAGGCCCGTCGCTCTGTGGAATCTCAACTTGTAGTGCGGAGGGGAATGGATTCGAGCGCTCGGTGTTCAGCGCGCCGTCAGCCTACCCCAGGTGTTGTCGTTCGGGAGGCCGTGCTGGACAAAAGGTGGCGAAGTGGAGGTGGTGGTATCCGCCACGGCCTCAGTTCGGATTTACCGCGGCTTGAGCGACTCCAGCAACTCGTTCATCGCTCGCTCGAGCAGGTCATACACGTCGCGGTAGTCCCCGGAGTTTCCGTAGTAAGGGTCTGGCACTTCCGGAAACTTGTCGAAGTCGGGCAATGACTCTGTCATCCTCATGATCAGCGCCCGGGCACCGCTCGGAGCCTGGCCGCGAACCCGTTCGTCGACCACCTCATCGGCTGTGAGGATCAGGTCGAAGTCGTCGAAATCGCTTCGCCTGATCTGGCGGGATCGCTGGCGGGAGATGTCGATCCCGCGGCGGGCAGCTTCGGCGATGGCCCGGCGATCGGGCGCGCTTCCGCGGTGCTCATCACTCGTGCCGGCGCTGTCGACCTCGACGGCAACACCGCGCTGATCGGCCACATGTCGCAGGATGCCCTCCGCCGTCGGTGAGCGGCAGATGTTGCCCCAGCACACCATCAACACCCGGAGCGGTTCCTCGCCAATCACAGGGACGCTCTCAGCCCGGCTTCGATCGCCCGGCCGGTGGCTGCAAACGCACCCTCAGCCGCGAGGTCGACGTCGCCGCGGTCGGTTCCAACCGCACTCACAAAAACGACGTCTCCGTCGAAACGAGTGTGGGCCGGCCGCAGGCAGGCTCCCAGGGCATCGTGGGAACGAACCGCCAACCGGGTCAACTCGGCTCGCGACATCGCTGCCGTGGTCGCCACCACCACCAGGGTGGTGTTGGTCATCGTCGAACCGACGGCTTGGGGCGGCAAACCCGGGGCGGGTGGCACCGGCGATCCGCCGGTAAGGGATTCACCTTCGAGCGTGAAGACGTCACCGACGGGGTTGAGTACTACCAGGGCCGCGACCTTGTGACCGTCAGGTGTTTCGACCGAGGCCGAACCGATGCCGGACTTGACCAGGAACTCAAACCCGCGCCACTTGGCAGATGAGGTCCCGGTGCCAGCCCCAACCAGACCCATCTCGACGGGGGCAGCTGAAGCGGCTCGATAGGCGGCCGCCCCTTCTGCAGGCCCCGGGCGCCTACCCCCACCAGCGAGTGGCAAGTCGAAAACGACGGCACCCGGGACTATGGGCACGGGTCCAGCCGGAGTGGGATGCCCGCGACCGTCCGCCAGCAACTCACGAACAACGCCATCAGCGGCCGCCAAACCGAACGCACTACCGCCTGTCAACAGAATCGCCTGCGCCTTCTCCACCCTCATCCCCACCGCCAGGAGATCGGTCTCACGAGTGCCCGGAGCTCCGCCACGCACTTCGACTGTCGTGACGTTTGGCTCCGGCAGCACTACAACCGTGCAGCCCGTTCGGTTCTCGAGATCGGTCCAGTGTCCAACCTCGATCCCGGGGATCGACGTGAGAGTCACGAATACCTTCGCGGTAGCCGCGGGCCGATTTGGCACACAACCTCGTAAGCGATCGTCCCGAGCACGTCAGCCCACTCGTCGGCGGTTATCTCTTCATCACCCTGCCGACCGATCAGAACCACCTCGTCGCCCACCCCCACCGACATGTCACCCACATCTACGACGATCTGGTCCATGGTCACGGTGCCGGCCAATGGATGGCGCCGGCCACCGATGA
>JANMST010000416.1:0-2789 GCA_031389635.1 Acidimicrobiia bacterium
CGAAAATTGAGCTTCATACTCTTTGGATCCGTTCGATATCTGGGCGCGATCGGTGAGCAGTGTTTCCTGTTTCCTGAGAACATGCAGGAAGCCGCAGTGGACCCCGATGGTGGTTCTCGAACCATCTGACCCCACAACTTCGACCGCCGAGGTCACGAGGGAAGCCAGAAGAGGCTCGTGGTCAGCCATGATGCCGATCTCCCCATCGGGCGTACGAGCCACGACGAACGTCGCCTCCCCCGACCAAACGGTCGCCTCCGGCGAAACCACGTCCACCCGGAAAGGCTTGGCCATCAGGATCCTCCCGCCCGAGGACGACGATCCCCGTTTTGGCGCGACCAAGCCGGGCTATGGCCCCATCGCGCCGCGCCGGAAGGGGTTGGAGAGGTCATTAGGCGCCGACCTTTTCCATGTCCCGGGCCTTGGCCATAACACCCTCGGCATCGCCAACCATGTAGAAGGCCTGCTCCGGATACTGATCCATCTCCCCGGCGAGAATCGTCCGGAACGAGGCGATGGTCTGTTCTCTCGGTGTGTAGATCCCGGCCTGTCCGGTGAACTGCTCGGCCACGAACATCGGTTGGGCAAAGAAGCGCTGGATCCGGCGGGCCCTTGACACGATGAGCTTGTCCTCTTCCGAAAGCTCATCGATACCGAGGATGGCGATGATGTCGTTGAGGTCTTTGTAGCGCTGCAGGATCCGCTGCACTTCGATGGCGGTGTTGTAGTGCTCGTCTCCAACGACCTGGGGATCGAGGGCCCGGCTGGACGAGTCGAGGGGATCGACCGCGGGGTAGATACCGAGCGCCGTCAGCGGGCGTGAAAGAACTGTGGTGGCATCGAGGTGGGCAAACGCGGTGTGAGGAGCCGGGTCTGTGATGTCGTCAGCCGGCACGTAGACCGCCTGCAGCGACGTGATGGACCGTCCCTTCAACGACGTGATGCGCTCCTGGAGAGCGCCCATCTCCCCGGCCAGGGTGGGCTGGTATCCCACCGCAGACGGCATCCGCCCGAGCAGGGTTGACACTTCCGAGCCGGCCTGGGTGAAACGGAAAATGTTGTCGATGAACAGGAGCACGTCCTGGCGCTGGACATCGCGGAAGTACTCCGCCATCGTCAGGGCCGACAGCGCCACCCGGAGGCGAACCCCCGGCGGTTCGTCCATCTGACCGAAGACCAGGGCAGCCTTCTCGAGGACACCGCTCTCCTGCATTTCGAGATAGAGGTCGTTGCCCTCGCGGGTCCTCTCTCCGACCCCGGCGAACACCGACACGCCGCCATGCTGCTGGGCGACCCGGCGGATCATCTCCTGGATCAGCACCGTCTTGCCGACACCGGCGCCACCGAACAGACCGATCTTGCCGCCCTTGAGATAGGGACAGATCAGGTCGAGCACCTTGATGCCGGTCTCGAAGATCTCCTTCTGTGGCTCGACGTCCTCAAAAGCCGGCGGCTGGCGGTGGATCGGCCAGCGAGGGTCACCGAAGACCTTGTCGGGAGCGTCGAGGGCAGTCCCCCACATGTTGAAGATGTGGCCAAGGGTCTGGTCGCCCACCGGCACGGTGATCGGTCCGCCGGTGTTGCGTACCTCGGCGCCCCGCCGGAGGCCGTCGGTGGGAGCCATCGCCACCGCCCTCACCTTGTTGCCTCCTAGGTGCTGGGCGGTTTCCGCCATCACGACCTTCTTCTCCCCCATGAGGGCGAAGTCGATCTCGAGGGCGAACAAGATCTCGGGCATGCCATCCGGTGGGAACTCGACGTCGACCACCGGGCCTGCCACTTTGACGATTCGTCCTACCGATTTCGCTTCAGCCATTACATGCTCCTAATTGTGATCTGTGTCGTAAATCGATCATCGCGCCTCAGCCAATGCTTCCGCTCCTCCGACAATCTCGGAGATCTCCGTCGTGATGTCGGCCTGGCGGGCACGGTTGGCCGACATGGTGAGAGCGCGAATCAGGTCGTCGGCGTTGTCGGTCGCCGCCTTCATCGCCCGGCGGCGGGCGGAGTGCTCGGAGGCAGAGGCCTCGAGCAGCATGTTGAAGACGATCGCCTCGACGTAGCGAGGCAGCAGCCGGTCAAGGATCTCGGCCGGCGAAGGTTCATATGAGTAGTCGACCGGTATCGGCGGAGGACCGTCTGTGACCACGGGAGCTTCTGGTGGCTGGATAGGCAGCAGGTCGTAACGCGTCGGGACCTGGGTCATGGCCGATTGGAAGCGGCTGAAGAATGCCTCAACCGCGTCTACATCGCCCGAGGCGTACGCGCCCATCACCGAGTTGGCCACGGCTCTGGCGTCGCCATATCCGGGGGTATCGGTGACGGCCAGAAAGGATCGCTCGATCCGATAACCCCTGTAGCGGAAATACGTCTGCGCCTTCTTGCCGATCGCGAAGATCCGAACATCTTTGCCCTCGCGACGCAGGTCGATGATCCGCTGCTCGGCCATGCGGATGATGGTCGAGGCATAGGCCCCGGCCAGACCGCGGTCGGAGGACACCACGACGATGCCGACATCGACGACATTCCTGCGCTCCAGCAACACATGGGCATTGCTGGCTCCGGCCGCGCCCAGGTTCTGGATGACCTCGATCAGCTTGGCCGTGTAGGGCTTAGAGGCGAGAACCCGGGCAGAAGCCTTCGGGATTCGTGAAGCCGCGATCAACTCCATGGCCCGGGTGATCTTCTGGATCGCCTGGACGCTGCGAATCCTCCGGCGGGTGTCACGAAGTTCGGCGCTCGCCATTCGCTAGCTAGCCCTTGTCGGTCGCCAGGAAAGTGTCTTTGAA
>JANMST010000429.1:0-1652 GCA_031389635.1 Acidimicrobiia bacterium
GGGTTTGCTGGTGCGTGACGGTCCCAAACGCGCCACGACCACCAAGCTCTCGAGCTTTGCGGAGGATGGTGAACCTGTGCCTGAGGTCGGTGGCTATTCGGTGGTCCTGGACGGGGCCGGAGAGCCAGTGTGCATCATCCGCACGACCCGTATCGACATCGTTCCCTTCGGGGAGGTCGATGAGGAGTTCGCCTGGGTCGAGGGGGAGGGCGACCGTTCCTTGAAGTACTGGCGCGAGGCCCACATCTGGTTCTTTGAAACTGTGGGCATTCCCATCACTGACGACGAACCGGTGGTGTTGGAGCGCTTCGACAAGGTGTGGCCACCTTGACCGATGCCTACTGAGCGGGAAGCGGTGCCTTCGTGACGAAGGCGTTGATTACCTCGGTGGCGGCCGGTTCCACTCGGATCACGTAAGAAACTCCGCCTTCCTTCGATATTTGCACCGGCAGCGCCACCGAATCCGTCGCTGACGCGGTTTGCATCCCCCAACCGGTCCGGGCCAGGGCAAAGACGTTCGTTCCCGAATCGGCGGTCATATAGGCGCCGACCGCGCTCAACAGCAGCGGACTGCGAACTACGCCGGAAATGGATGAAGCCTCGCTCATGATCTTCATGAGGATCTCCCGCTGTCGGGCGGTGCGTGCGATGTCGCCGCCGCCTCCTCCCACCCAATCTCCGTCCCGGAACTCCTCGTAGGTGCGCGACCGGGCATAGGCGAGAGCGGTGGCTCCATTGACGGTCTGGGTCCCGGCCTCCACCGCCAGCCCCGACTTGAGGTCGCGGGCCGCATAGGGAAAGTCGAGTTCGATGCCGCCGAGTGCGTCGACGATCGCGGCGAACCCACCGAACCGCACTTCCAGATAGTGATTGGCCCTGATCCCGGTGGCGAGGGCGACCGACTCGACCAGCAGGTCAGGCCCGCCGAGGGCGTAGGCGGCGTTGATCTTCTGGGTGCCATGACCCGGCACCTCGACCTTGAGATCGCGGGGGATCGACAACAGCTGGCGACGGCCCCCTGCCACCTGGGCCAGAATGATGACGTCGGCCCGGGCTCCGGGGAAGTCGCCAAAGAACCCGCCCAGTTCGTCGGGAAGGTTCTCGCGGCTGTCGCTGCCGACGATCAAGTAGATGCCGTCGCCGGCGGCGAGAGCCGGAAGGTTCCCGGCGTCGGCCATGCGGGACTCGGTGTAAAGGGCGAGTCCGACCAGAGCCGCCGTGACCACCACCAGGAGGAGCAGGATCCGGATAACCCAACGTTGCCCACGGCTAAACCGCCGCCGCCGAACCGGCGGGACGGGCAGAGCAGAAGGAGGAGCTGGGGGAGCGGAAGAACTCATGAGGACCTGCCCGAATACGGTACCCCCACCCCACGGATTACTAGAAGCTCCCCTCCGAGCCTGTCCCCCCTTGGGGACCGACACGAGACGAACCGGCTCGGTCCGTGGGGTCGCTGTTCACCCCCCTCGCTCGCTCAAAGCAGCGAGCGGTCCCCCCGCAAGCAGGGGGACAAAGCCGCCGCTGTCCCCCCGCAAGCTGTCCCCCCGCAAGCTGGGGGACCGATCGAGCGCAGCGAGATCGAGGGGGGTGCGCGAACTCCGGACGCATCCGCCTTACACCGCCGTCGGTTGTTTCGATTCTTCTCCAGACTC
>JANMST010000455.1:0-4949 GCA_031389635.1 Acidimicrobiia bacterium
GTCGACGTCGCCGGGGTCGGTGGCCTCGAAGGGACCGACCGCGAACGCCACGAGGTAGGTCGTCATCACCATCGTGTCGGCAAACCGGACCGCAACCTTGCCCGGGGCGGCCGCCTGGCGCGATTCTTCGGGACCGTTCGAAACCGTGAACAGGTCATCGGGGACGACCAGGGAGATGGAGAACACCGCCTTGAAGTCGGGTTCGTCCCAACTCGGAAACGCCCGGCGGGCGTCGGTGGCCTCGAACTGGGTGGTGGCGATAGCTTGTTCCACACCGTTGACGTCGGTGAAGGTGGACCGGTAGAACCCGACCAACTGGTCGTTGAGGATGCCGGTGAACTCGATGTCGAGTACCCAGGCCCCCGGTGCTGCCTCGCTCTCGAGGCTGATGCGGGCTCGCTGATCATCCTCGAGCAATTCGATCGAGCCTTCAAGGCTGAGGATCTCGTTGCGCAGCACGGCAGACCGGATGACCAGCTCGTGGCAGTTGAGGAGGATCTCGGTCACCGGCTCGACCACATCGACCTGAATGCTCTCCCGGCCCACAAAAGTAGCCGCCACGAGGTCCGGCTCGAGGCGGATCTCGTAGCGATTGGGAACGACCGATCGAGGCAGTCGATATGGGTTTTCGGTAGACAGAAAGGCCCCTTTGAGTGAGTTCCAGGATGGTAGGCGGACCCAAGTCTCAAGCCTCAAGCCTCAAGCCTCAAATTGATTCGAGCTTGTGGCTTGAGGCTTGTGGCTTCTTCTCACCACTCTGAGTGGAAGGACTCTCCGCGGGGGTGGTCGACTCGCTCGTAAGTGTGGGCACCGAAGAGGTCCCGTTGTGCCTGGATCAGGTTGGCCGGGAGCCGCTCGGAGCGGTAGCCGTCGTAGAAGGCCAGAGCGCTCGAGTAGGCCGGGACCGGGATCCCGGCCACGACTGCCCGAGCGACCGTTCTTCGCCACCCGTCCTGGGAATCCGTGACGTCAGCGGCCAGCCGGGGGTCAAGGATGAGATTGGCGAGCCCGGGGTCGTTGCGGAAAGCAGCGGTGATCGGATCCAGCAGCGCCGCCCGGATGATGCAGCCGGCCCGCCAGAGGGGAGCGATTCCCGCCATGTCGAGGTTCCAGCCGCGGTCTTGCGAAGCCGCTCGCAGGAGCATGAATCCCTGGGCGTAGGAGACGATTTTCGAACCGTAGAGCGCATCGGCGATGTCAGCCTCGTCGGCGCCCGCCCGGTCACGGCTGCCTTCAGCGGACGAGGGACCGTTGAGCACCCTGGCGGCGGCGAACCTCTCGTCCTTGAGCGAGGACACAATCCGGGCGAACACCGCTTCCGAGATGAGCGTCAGCGGCTGTCCGAGATCGAGGGCGCTCTCGACCGTCCAGCGCCCGGTGCCTTTTTGCGCTGCGGCATCGAGGACGTGGTCAACCAGCGGTTGCCCGTCGTCATCCCGTCGCCTCAGAATCTGGCTCGTGATCTCGATCAGGTAGGACTCGAGCCTTCCGGAGTTGTAGCGGGCGAAGGTATCGGCCATCTCGTCGGCTGACATGCCTGATGCCCTCATCAGGTCGTACGCCTCGGCAATCACTTGCATGTCCCCGTATTCGATGCCGTTGTGAACCATCTTTACGAAATGTCCGGAGCCTCCCGGCCCGATCCAGTCGCAGCACGGGCTGCCATCCGGGGCCTTGGCGGCGATCGCCTGGAACATCTCACGAATGGCTGGCCACGCGGCCGCGTTTCCTCCGGGCATGATCGAAGGGCCGTGCCGGGCTCCCTCCTCACCCCCTGAGATTCCGGCGCCCACGAGGTGGACCCCGGCGGCCTGGGCGCGGTCGATTCTTCGCTCGGTGTCCTTCCAGAAGCTATTGCCGCCGTCGATCACGATGTCGCCCGGTTCCAAGATTTCGAGCAGAGCACCCAGCGTCTCGTCGACGGGCGGGCCTGCCTTGACCATCAGGAGGATTCGGCGAGGTCGGGCCAGGCACTGGGCGAGACCGACCAGATGGGATACAGCGATCAGAGACGATCCGGCGTGTTCCTTGACGAATCGCTCGGTGACGGCACTCGTTCGATTGTTGACGGCGACCCGGTAGCCATGGTCGACCAGGTTGAGCGCCAGGTTCTGGCCCATTACGGCGAGCCCTACCACTCCAATGTCAGCCAGATCAATCGATTGAGGCACCGGTTGGAGCCTAACCCCGGGTTGTTGAGGGATATTCTCGCCCGATGCCAACCAATCGCGGACCGGGCGACAGTGGACCAGCCAGCAATGAACCAGCCGATCACCGCGCCGGGATACTCGGAATCGACATCGGGGGTTCCGGGATCAAAGGCAACCTGGTCGATCCTGCCTCGGGCGCCCCTGTCGCTGAGAGGTTCAAGCTCGAGACCCCGCAACCCTCCATCCCTGACGCGGTGGCTTCCGTGGTCGCAAAGATCGTCGAGCACTTCGAATACAACGGTCCCGTCGGATGCACCTTTCCGGCGATCGTCAAAGGCGGTGTGACTCTCAGTGCAGCCAATGTCGATCAGGCATGGATCGGGTGTCACGCCGCCGAGCTGTTCGCCAAAACCACCGGACAGCACGTCGTCGTGGTCAATGACGCCGACGCGGCCGGCATCGCCGAGATGGCGGTGGGCGCCGGCCGAGACCGTGCCGGGGTGACCTTGCTCCTCACCTTCGGGACCGGTATTGGCTCGGCCATGTTCTACAACGGGGTTCTCATCCCCAACACCGAGCTCGGACACATCGAGTTCGAGGGTCACGAATCGGTCGAGGATTGGGCGGCCGCCAAGGTGAAGGACGACGAGAACTTGTCGTGGAAGGCGTGGGCCGGCCGGGTCAACCGACTGCTTGAGCACCTCGCCCGGATCCTCTCACCGGATCTGTTCATTCTCGGGGGCGGGGTGTCCCGGCGCTGGGACAAGTGGGGTGGCTATGTAAAGGTGCCGGTGGAAACGGTCCCGGCCGCCCTGCGCAACGAGGCCGGCATCGTTGGGGCGGCTCTGTTGGCGGCCAGGCAGATCGGGTCTAGCCCGGTGCGGCCTGAGCCGGCGCCAGCGCCCGATGGAGGAACGCCGCCATCTGTCCCCGGGTGACAGGTGCTTGCGGGCAGAAGAGCGCGGGTCCGCAACCAAGTGTTACCTCCGCAGCTGCCAGGGCATTGATATCCAATTCATGCGGCGATCCATGGTCGTCGCTGAACAGGTCGGGGCCCGCCGGAAGCAGCAGCGCTCGGGTGAGGAAGCTCGCCATCTGACCGCGCGTGACCTGGTCGTTAGGACAGAATTGATCCAGAGAGCATCCGAACGTAATGCTCTGCGCAACCAGGGCATCGATGTCGGCCGCATGGATCGATCCGGCGATATCGATGAACGGGCCGGACGCGGCTGTAGGCAACCCGAGGGCCCGCACCAGGAAAGAAGCCATTTGTCCGCGGGTGACGGGGTCGTCCGGACAGAAGAGCACCTCATCACACCCTTCCGTTATTCCTTGTTCGGCCAGCCAGACGATGTCACCGGCGAACGGATGGGACGAGGGCACGTCCTCGAACTCGGGCACAGCAACGATGCCACCAACCTCGACGCCTCCGCCACCGCCAACGCCACCTCCACCTCCACCTCCACCAGTGGGAATGGCCGCGAAGGTGGCCTGCAGAGTCAGGTCCGCCACGGGAACCGTGATCGTGTGGGTCTGGGCTTGACCGTTGCTCCATTCGCCGAAGTTGTAAGTGACGCCCGCCGATGACTGATAGGGTGCGTTGACGGTGAGGCTCCCACCTTCGATGGCGGTGATGCTGTGTGGTGCCGCGAAGGATTCGAGGCCCTCCACCCCTGCTTCAACCGAGAGTCCGTCGGGGACCGACTCGATTGTCACGACGCTGGTCTTCGGTTGTATATCCACAACGTCCTGACCTGGGAGTCCACCCGAATCGGTGGCGGTCAGGCGGATCGTCAGAAAACTCGGATACGGGTGATCCGGCGCCGTGAAGGACCCTGACACTTCGCCGGTGATGGTCTGAATGACATGCTCGTGGCACGCTCCGGCTTCTTCACAATGGTTCATCACGATCTGCCACACCAGGGCGGATGATGGAAGGGCCCCATCCTCGGGGTCGGAGGCGTTGCCGGTGAAGTTGATGAGGTCACCGACCCGCCAGGTCAGCGCAGAACTCGGAGAGGTAATGGTGGCCGTCGGTCCCTGGTTGGCGACGGGGTTGACCACGATCGCGTCGGTATCAGAGTTGGCGAAGGGATCTGAGACGCGCAGTCCGACGGTCACCTGTCCGGGGCTCTGATATGTGCGGGTCGGCTGGGCAAGATTCGAGTCGTCGTACTGACCGTCGCCATCTAGATCCCATTCATAGGCGAGCTGATCACCCTCAGGGTCGGTACTGCCGGTGCCGTCGAACTGAACCAGGAGCGGAATGCTTCCGGTCGTAGGTGTCGCCCCGGTCACCGCGGTTGGGCCGGCATTGTCGTATGCGACCCGGACGATCCTTCCGCTGCCGATGTCGGAGTAGTAGAGGTCGCCCCCGGGTCCGATCTGAAGGTCGACCGGCCGTGGCGACAATTCGATGTCGGTATCACCGACGAATGTGATGATGTTGGACTTGTCGGGGAGCCCCCCCGGTGCGCTCGGGAACATCACCCGTATGCAACCGATCGAGTAGTCGGCGATGAAGAGAGCGCCGTCGTATTGGGACGGATAGTCGCCGCCTTCATAGAAGGCCAGCCCGGAGATGGCTCCGCCCGTGCCGGCGCAACCGACGTGAGTGTTGGCGTTCTCGTGGGGTCGGGCGTAGTACGGGGCGGTGACGGGGATCGGATTGGCGCTGTACAGGTTCTCGCAGAGGTTGACGTTGAGGGCGTCGTAGGCGCTGTGTTTGAAGCTGGTGCCGCTGTTGTTGCCCTCGTAGCAGGGCCACCCGAAATTCTCCCTGGCGGCGCCGGCATCGAC
>JANMST010000510.1:0-3568 GCA_031389635.1 Acidimicrobiia bacterium
AAAAAGGCGGCGACGGGATGGCGTGAAATCAACTGCCTTGCGCCTGTGTACCAGGGCGTCCGGTTGGACGGTCAGATCAGATATGGTGTTGGGTCTACGTCAGACCCAGACCGTCACAATCACAGCCACGATCGAATAGGCGATGATCGCGTTGATCCCATTGATCAACCAGTACGAGCCACCCTTTCGCTCGTAAATCTGGACGACTAGGGCACCGATCATTCCGAAGCCAACGCCGAGTACGATCCCCAGCTTTAGTCCGTCCATCAATTCGGCAGCACCGATAGCCCGCGCCAGCAAAGCGATGACGATCGTGGTGACGAAATACCCGATGAACGTCGGGATCAGAAGGGTCACCAGCGGAGGGCCGTCGCCAGGCGTGACCTTGGCCGCCCTCATCCAGGCGTTGCTGAGTGGCGGGACCGAATACCAGATGGCGCTGAATGCAAACCAGGCCACCGTTGCAACGATGACGGCCAGCCAGTTGAGATCGCCAAAGAAGTCAAGAACCATGTCGGTCTCTCCTTGCTATCAGCCCACCCCGAACCCATTGCGATCGACTCAAACAGTACCGCCGCGTCCTCCGAGGCGGGGATCCACATGGTTTTATCCTTCACGCCGATGATCTATGTAGCGCTCCTGCGCGGTATCAACGTGGGCGGAAAGAACAAAATCGACATGCGCAAGCTCAAGGCGACATTCGAGAAGGCCGGCATGAGCGAGGTCACGACCTATATCAACTCAGGCAACGTCATCTTCAGCGACAGTCGCCGGAAGCCTCCCAGAATCGTCTCCGTTCTCGAGAAGGCGATCGCTGCCGATTTCGGGCTACAGATCAAGGTCCTGATCCGCGACCTGCCATCAGGAAGGTGATCAAGGCGCTGCCGGCCACCTGGACTAACGACGGCACAATGAAGTCCGACGTCTTGTTCCTCTGGGAAGGGTTTGATCGGAAGGACATCCTCAAGGAAATGAAGATCAAGCCCGAGATCGAGGATGTGGTCTACGTCCCGGGCACCGTCATCTGGCGTATCGATCGGTCCAATCAGGCGAAGGGCGGAATGATCAAACTGGTCGGCACCGATCTTTACAGAGGAATGACGATCCGGAACTGCAACACGGTCCGCAAACTGACCGAGTTAATGGAATCGGCTGGCAAATCGAGTGTGAAGAGCTCGAAAGTAACCTGAGCTGATGGTTCTCGGGACCGCCGGCCGTCCTCAAACCCGGTACGTCGAGACCGCTACCGGCTACCTCGCCTATCAGATCATCGGTGAGGGCGATCGCGACATCATGTTCGTGACCGGGTCCAACAGCAACGCCGATGCCATCTGGGACGAGCCATCGGCGGCCCGCTTCTTCGATCGTCTAAGCACCATGGGCCGGGTCATTCGCTACGACATGCGGGGCTCGGGCGTTTCGGACCCCATCTCCGGCAGGAACATGTGGATGACGATCGAGGAGAACGTCGACGACGTCAGGGCGGTCCTCACCGCCGCTGGATCGGAAAAGGCGGTCGTTTACGGGGACACCGAGGGCGGTTATTCGGCGATGATGCTCGCCGCCACCGACCCGGCACGGGTCAGCGCGTTGGTGCTTGTCAACGCCTTGCCCCACCTGCTTCGGAAAGACGACTACCCGATCGGCCCCGCCACAAGCCGCCGATGCTCTTTCGAAGCAGTACCTCGCCCAACACGGCTCCACGGGCGCCATGCTCGAGCTCACGGCGCCGAGCGTGGCCAGTGACCTCCGCTTCCGAAACTGGTGGACCAAGTATCAACGCCTGTCGGTTCCGCTCGGGCTTCCCGACGAGGCGCCAAATTCCACCGGGTTGCCTACGGTGAATACATTGCTGAGCACATCCCGGGTGCCGAGCTTCGTGTGGTGGAGGGCGCCGACACTGTCCCTTTCCACGCCGGCGATTTCGGACCAACCCTTGACTGTGTCGAGGAGTTCCTCACCGGTCGGAGAGAAATGGCGCGGCCGGATCGGGTGCTGGCGACGGTTCTGTTCACCGACATCGTCGGGTCGACCGCCCTGGCCTCGGCGATGGGTGATGAGCGGTGGCTCGACCTTCTCGAAGAGCACAACCGGATCGTGCGCGCACAGTTGGAGAGGTTCAGGGGCCGGGAGATCAAGATGACCGGCGACGGGTGCGTCGCCACCTTCGACGGCCCTGCTCGGGCGGTGGCTTGCGCCATCGGAATTGTGGAGCAGGTGTCGGCGATCGGCCTCGAGCTGCGGGCGGGCATCCACACCGGGGAGGTGGAGCTCAGGGGTGGCGACATCGGCGGCGTCGGGGTCCACATCGCCTCCAGGGTGATGAACCAGGCCGAAGCTGGCGGGATCCTGGCCTCGGGGACGGTCAAGGACCTCGTGGTCGGATCAGGGATCGAGTTCATCTCCTGCGGCTCATTCGATCTCAAAGGGGTGCCGGGCAACTGGCAGCTCTATGAACCTAAGGTTCGATGAGATCGGCGATCCCGGAGGATGACATGTCAACTGAGGTAGAGGACTATTTGGCGGCTGTTCCTGAGCCGTCGCGGACCGCTCTCGAGTCTCTCCGCCAGACAATCAGAGAGGTCGTGCCCGACGCCACGGAAGCGATCAGCTATCAAGTCCCCACGTTCAAATATCAGGATCGCCCCCTGGTCGCCTTTGGCGCCACCGATACCGGTTGCACGTTCTACGTGATGAGCACGAACGTTTTCAATGCCTTCAAAGAGAAGGTGAAGGAATTCAAGACCGGCAAGGGGTCGATCCGCTTCCAACCCGACAAGTTGATCCCCACGGAGATTGTCAAGAACATCGTCAAAGCCCGCATCTCCGAGAACACCGGGATGTACCGATAGATCTCTTGCTCAGGAGCTGAGGTCCCGGTCCTCCATCTCCCAGGCGTGGTCCATGACGTGGTGGGCGATGCGCCGGATCAGGAACTGGATCGGCCAGGTGCGGGCGGCCTTGCCCTCGACGTTGTGGGCCCGAATGGCGTCGAGGGACGCCTCCCGATGGACGGCCCGGCCATCGGGGCTGAGCACGACCTCGCGCGGGGTGCGGACCTCGACCTTGCGGGTGAACTGCCCGGGTTCGTTGACGTGAACGTGGCGAATGATCTCGTCGCGGGTCCAGCCACCGCCGCGCGGTCCGGGTCGAAGGTCCGCCGAGACCCGCTCCGCGGTCGATTCGAAGTAGCTCCAACACGCCTCGAGCAGGGCGAGCCTCCGCTCCAACTCGGGTGGCGACAGCACCTCCCGCTCGATCTCCGACGGGACGTGGGCGATGCCCCAGTAGTCGGCCGAGCCGGAGCCGGTGACACGCTCCACGATCTCGACCTCGCGATGGCGTGCGAACTCCTTCGCCAGGCCGGCGAGCTCTGCGACCCCGGTGTATCGCGGCAGGTACGACGTGAGCTTCTCAATGGCGAAATCATCGGTCTTACCCCACCGGTCGAGCCCTAGCCAGTCCATGGCGCCGGCCACGACGCGGCGCTCCTTCTTCCGATCTCCAGAATGACTCGCAGCTTCTCGGTCATGTCGGACAGGCTATCCGTCCCCAATTCGGGCCATGG
>JANMST010000522.1:0-6010 GCA_031389635.1 Acidimicrobiia bacterium
TCCCTACGTCGCCACGCTGTCCAACGACGAGTTCGTCGAAACCACACGCGATGTCTGGGAGATCGACGCCGAGAGCGCCCGCCGTGTGAAGCATCCTGCCCCGTTCCCGGTGGAGCTACCGCTGAAGCTCATCGACCTCTACACCTACGTCGACGATCTGGTCCTCGATCCGTTTATGGGCTCGGGTACGACTTTGGTGGCGGCCCGTCGGGCGGGACGGAGGGCAGTCGGGTACGACATCGACCCGGCCTACGTCGCCCTCGCCCTCGAGCGGGTGTCACTAGCCAATCCCCGGCCCCAACCCGCATCGACCGATCCGGTTCAGGACGCACTCGATCTCGAGATACCCGAACTGCAGCGAGCCGAGCACTTTCAGGCGCGGGCCACCCACGAAGGGAAGAAGGCTCAGGACCTGGCCCGATCCGTGCTGGAGAAGGCCGGGTTCAAGATGGTCAAAGAGCAACCTTCGCTCGCCAAGCTCGGAATCCAGTTCAACTTCGAAGTGACCGACGACGCCGACGGCCTCCAGTGGTACGTCGATGTTTCGGGGGCTTTCACCACCGTGCGGCCCGGCCTGCAGCGGACCGACACACTCTGGAAGACCCTGGGGCGAGCCCACGTCCTCGACTCGGCCCGCGATCGGGGGCAGGTCGATCGTGGGGTTCGACTCCTGATCCTCACATCCAACCTTCCCAAGAACGGAAGCGAGGGGGACAAGGCCCTCCGCTCGGTGGGCTGGAGGAGCGTCTTCGATGCGATCGAGATGTTCGATCCTGCTGCCCGGGGCCGCCTGCGCCGCTACGCCACTGCATCCACCGACGAACCTGTGGTGGGCTTCTGGACGGTCGACGAGATCGAAAGAGATCGGCCCCAATGACAGACTGTCTGTGACGGGGCGCTCGTGATCAACGCCGTCGCCTACGCCGTGGTTCACAACGACCCCCCTTCGGTCTACCTGGCATCTGACATTGAGGTCCTCCACCGCGTGCTTGCCTTCGAGGTCGTGGCGCGCACCGACCCGGCCCGCATGGATGAAGGTCGTCGCGCCAGCATGCGCCAGGCCCTGCTCGACGAAAGATGGGGCGATGCCGTCGTGGAGTGGATGAGCCTGACCAACACTGCCATCGACGTCTATACCCACTTGCCGATCTATGCCGAAGCAGATCTCCCGGCCGATCTCATCGGTGCCCAGCTTCAGTTCACGCGGCTCTTCAGCAGTTGAAGTGCCGGCTCTCCGTACCGAGGTCACTGAAATCGTCACCGGCCTGGCGATGCTCGGGTTTCCCGATGTCGACCGGGCGCTTGCCACCAGACCCGACTGGCTGATTCACGCCGGTCCCGCCGAGCTCGACCGGATTGCCGAGGCGCGCCTCAATGGCGATTTCGGTTTCGAATTCACAACCGCCTGGGAGAATGGCGTCAGGTTCCTTCGGTCCCCGGATGGTCTGCGCGGGCGGGTTCCCCACCGGGTCGAGTGGAAGGGCCACCACAAGCCACCCGGCTACGAGCAGATTCCAGCCGATCTGCGCATCGATCACGTGTATCTGGTGAGCTGCAAGTACGGCTCGAACCTTCTCCACAACGCCTCGCCATCGCACCTCTTCGATCGCCGCCTGGCCGATCGTCGCGTCGATCAAGCCGACTGGTTCGGGGAGGTGGCGCCCGAGGCTTACCAGGAGCTGTACGCAAGCTGCCGCCGTCACGTCGGACCCGATCTCCCCGAAGCAGTCGGGCGGATCAGCCCCGAGGATCGCCTGAGGATGAAGGCTGCCTTCAAGCGGACCTGGCCGGAGGACGTAGCGCTGATCTACGGAGCTTTCGCCTGGTCGGTGGCCCACGCCTCAGCCGAGCGATGGCGAGCGTCGATGACGTCGCCGGCTCATCAGGAGGAGATGTTGTGGAGGTTGCTCCGGCTGGAGGCGGCGCCCTACTTTGTTCTCGGGAGTACTGCCGCCGGCGAACCTCTCCACTACCGCACTTCGACCCCATGGGATTTCAGGAACCGTTATCGGATTCGATCATTCGACATCTGGCCCGATGCCGCCGGCCAACCCCTGGTTCGGTGGAGATCCGACGTGGTCGATCTCAACGGCGATGACTTGATTATCGAGGGTCACGTCGAGATCAGGTGGAGCCACGGTCGCTTTGCCGGCAACCCGGAGGCGAAGATCTACCTCGACACGCCCCACCATCGCGTGGCCGGCTACCAATCCCTGGCGGTCCCAATTGAGCGACTTGCTGAATGACGGGCTGAACAGGGTCTTTCGACAGCTCGAATAGTGCTTGCTTGCAAGTATGCTTGCAGTTGCAAGCAGCAATCAAGGAGCAGCAGTTGAAGCTGCAAGACGCCGCCGTCACAGCCGCGCTGGCGGACGGGACCGAGGTCGAACTCCGACCCGTTGGGCCCGACGACAAACCCCTGCTGGAACAGGGCATGGCGATGCTCTCACCCGCCTCGCGCCGTCTTCGGTTCATGTCCCCGATCGAGAACCTGTCAAGGTCGCAACTGGCCTATCTCACCGAGATCGACCACGAAAGCCATCTGGCCTGGGGAGTGATGGTCGCGGGCCAACCCGTAGCGATAGGGCGCCTAGTCCGGCTAACCGGTTCCCCCGAAGTCGCCGAGATCGCCATAACAGTCGTAGATCATTGGCAGGGTCGCGGCGTTGGCAAACTCCTGGTGCGGGTTCTGGCCGAGATCGGTCGAGCGGTCGATATCGAGCGGTTTGTTTTCGAGGCATTGCCCGAGAACGAGGGGATCGTCCGATTGCTCGGTCATTTCGGTGCGACCCACGCCTTCAGCGAGGGTGTCGTTTCGGGGTCTCTTGAAATCGCTCCGATCGGACCGGCCGCTTTCCTCAGAGGCAACATTCTCGAGTTGGCAACCGCCGCCCGGCGCTTCGGGAGCTCCCCCGAAATCGTGGCCCCTCAGCCTTCCAGGCCTCGAATCAAGCGGGGCACGAACTCCGCCTGAGCTGGATTCAAAAGGCGTTGAGCTTCGGTCGGGCCGCACCAGGCAACCCGGTCGATCTCAGGAAACTCTTGACGCTGTCCACGCCAGACCATGGAGAAGAGGCCCGGGTTCAGATTCGCCGGATCGAGGTCGGCTTCAACAGCCCAACCCAGAACGGTTTTTCCCGACTTCAAACGAACGCTTCCCAGGTCCAGCCAGGCTCCGTCCGGCGCTGTCCAACTCGTTTCCTCTTGAAACTCACGAGCCGCGGCGGCCCTGGGATCTTCGCCCGGGAACACCTCGCCTTTCACGATGCTCCAATGTCCGGCGTCCTTCTTAGCCCAGAGCGGTCCTCCTGGATGGGCGATCAAGACCTCGATCGCCGATACGCGTCTGTAGGGCAAGAGTCCGGCGCTGGTTCGCATCCGGTGACAATACGAGGCCGACCGGTCATAGCGAGCGTCACCGGCTCTACCCTGCGCATGTGGGCGATTCTCGACTTCCCGCGGTTCCCGTCGCGGAATTCAACCTGAATCCGGGCGAGGCTTTGGCCGGAGGCCTCCGGCGGCTTTCGCTCGACCAATTCGACCTCGCCCTGACCGGCTTGAGGGGTCAATCCGTGAGCCGGGACGTGGCGATCCATGAGATGCGCAAGGCGAGCAAGAGGATCAGGGCCCTGCTGCGAATGGTTCGCCCGGTCATCGGTGAACGGGTTTTCAAGGCGGAGAACGCGGCCCTCCGCGACGCAGCCCGCCTGGTTGCAGGTGTGAGGGATGGCGCCGTTCTGATCGATGCCGTCGCGCGGACGCGCGGTCGCTATGGCCATCTCCTCGCTCCGGGGGTATTCATCGACCTCGAAGATCGGCTCCGCCGTCGACACCAACGGATGCTGGGAAGGGTGCTCGACGACGATGAGGTTCTCCAACATGTGGTCGGCGAGTTGCACCGAGCCCGGTCACGCTACGCGGCATGGCCGATCGACCTGGAGGATCCCCGCTTCCCGGCAGGCCGTAGCAACCGTCGGGCGATCTCGAACAGCTTTTCGTCGATCGGGCCTGGCATTGGCGCAACTTATCGCGACGGGCAGAAGCAAATGAGGTTGGCGATCGCAGGCCCGACCACCGAGCACCTCCACGAGTGGCGCAAGCATGTCAAGTATCTGCGCCATCAGGTGGAGATTGTCTCGCCAGTGTGGCCGGAGGTTGTCGGTGGTCTGGCGGCTTCGCTGTCCCATCTCGGTGATGTTCTTGGCGACGACCACGACCAATCGGAGCTGGTGCGGCTGGTCGCCTCCCTCCCCGACCTCATGCCGGACCCCGACGAACGAAACCTGCTCGTCGCCCTTTCCCAACAGAGGCGTCGGGAGCTGCAGGGAGCCGCCCTCGTGATGGGCAAACGCATTTACGCCGAAGCACCCGACCCGTTTTCGATGCGGCTGGAGGCTTATTGGTCAGCGTGGAAGGTTTGAGGTATGAAGTTTGAGGTTTGAGGTCGAACCCTCTTCCACCTCAAACCTCGAACCTCCAACCTTCAATACTCTTCCGACGTGGAACCCATTCCTGATCCGGCTCTTGTCGTCCTGATCGGGCCGTCGGGTTCGGGCAAGAGCACCTGGGCCGATCAGAACTTCCGACCCGAGGAGATCATCTCCTCAGACCGCCTCCGCGCCATCGTCGGATCCGGTGAGCACGATCTCGATGCCAGCGCAGATGCGTTCGCAGTTCTCGATCAGATGGTCGCAGCTCGACTCAAGCGTCGCCTTCTCGCGGTCGTCGACACGCTGGGCCTCGACGATGAACGCAGACAACGCCATTTCGCGTTGGCGAGAGAAATGGGACTTCCGGCAATTCTCGTGGTCTTCGATGTGCCGGAACAGCTGGCCCGCGAACGGAACCGGAAGCGGACCCGCCCGGTTCCGGCTTCCGTCCTCACATCGCAGATTCGCAGATTTCGCCAGCTCCAAGAGCGACTGGGGGGCGAAGGTTGGGATCTGCGGACCGCCACTGAAGTGGTGGCGATCAAGCCCGCTCACGCTGTGGCGGAGAGGAATGAGCTGGCCGATGCCACGGAGTCTCGGGCTTTAGGGGAGCGTCGAACCTTGCGGGTGGTTCTGCATCTCGCCCGCTTCACGGGTCCGGGAGACTTGCGGACTCGCCTGCTATCGATGGCCGAAGCAGCCGAAGAGGCCGGCTTTGACGGCATTTCCCTGATGGACCACTTAGTCCAGATTCCCCAAGTCGGAAGAGAGTGGGAGGACTTCCCCGAGGTGTTCAGCGCTCTCGGTTTTCTGGCAGGTCGGACCACCAGACTGACCCTCGGAGCCCTGGTCGCCAATGTCCGACTGCGCAATCCGGCTTTGCTGGCAAAGGTCCTGGCGACCATCGATGTCCTTTCGGGGGGCCGCACCTTCTGCGGCCTTGGCGCCGGCTGGTTCAAGGCCGAACAAGCGGCTTACGGCTACGAGTTTGAGTCTCCCGGTCGCCGACTCGACAGATTGGAAGATGCCCTAACGATCCTGCCGTTGATGTGGGGCCCCGGAAAGGCGACCCATCGCGGCAAGGTCGAATCGGTCATCGAGGCGGTGAGCTATCCGCGACCGATCGGCAAGATTCCGATCATCGTCGGAGGCAGCGGCTCCAGGACAATCAGGCTGGCCGGTTCATACGCTGACGGTCTCAACCTGGTCGGTACCAGGAACCTTCAGGAGCACATCGACCTCTTTCGAGCGAGCGCCGCCGACGCATCCCGCGATCCCGACGCGTTGGAGGTGTCGGTGCTCGACACACCGCTTCTCGGGAGTGATCGCTCGGAGGTGGCGGGGATGGTGGAAGCGCACCGAGGGCGATTGGGGGCGAGCGTATTCGCAACCAACCACAACGCCGGCACGGTCACCGATCACATTGAGCGCTTGAGCCGGTTGGCTGGCTCCGGGGTCGGGGCTGTCTATATCTCGCCCGTGGGGCTTGCCTCACCTGAAGGAGTTGTCGACTGGAAGCCTGTTGTTGAAGCGCTCGCCTGAGCTCAGGCCCAAATCAACTCAGCCACATAACTCAGGGG
>JANMST010000460.1:0-4690 GCA_031389635.1 Acidimicrobiia bacterium
AGGAACAGGAGATCGGGCCGAACGACGGACCCGCAAGCGAAGGCGCACTGAGTGATGATACTGGCGAGGTGTAACCCATGCCGAAGATGAAAACCCATAGCGGGGCCAAGAAACGGATCAAGGTGACCGGAACCGGTCGCCTCCTGCGCCGACAGTCCGGCAAAGGCCATTACAAACTTGCCAAAGGCAGCGACACCTTCCGGCGGCGGTCGGGCGAAGTAGAGCTCGAACCGGGCGACGCCAAGGTCGCTAAGAAACTCTTGGGAATGTGAGGGACCTTCTATGGCACGTGTAAAACGCGGAGTACAGGCCAGGAAGGCCCATAAGAAGGTTCTTGATCGCGCCAAGGGCTACAAGGGTGCCCGCAGTCGTCGCTTTCGGACTGCCAACGAGCAGGTCATGCATGCGATGCAGGACGCTTACAAGGACCGCCGTGATCGCAAGGGACAGTTCCGTCGACTGTGGATTGCCCGCATCAACGCCGCCGCCCGCCAGAACGGGATGAGCTACAGCACTTTCATGGCCGGTCTCAAGGCCGCCGAGATCGAGATCGATCGGAAGATGCTGGCCGAGATGGCAGTCAGCGATCCGCAGTCATTTGCCCAACTGGTCGAGGTAGCCAAGACCAAGTAACGGGCATTTGGATCGACCATGGAGCCGGGCCTGTCCCACCGCAACCGTCGCGTTGCCGACGCAGCCCGGCTTCATCGCGCTGAGGATCGTCGCAGCCGCCGGTTGACTTTGCTCGAGGGCCCCCACCTTGTCGAGGAGGCAGTGAAGGCCGGAGCCCCTCTCGTCGAGATCTTCGCTCTGTCGGACGACTCCGATTCGGCTCGATGGGCGCGATCGGCCGAAGTTGAGCTGGTTGTGGTGGGGGAGGAGGCGCTGCGCCGCTTGTCTTCGACCCAGACGCCCCAGAGCCCGGTGGCAGTTCTGCAGATTCCGGAGCGCTCGCTTGATCCGGGCAGGAGCGTCCTGGTGGCGTGGCAGATCTCCGACCCCGGCAACCTCGGCACCATGATCCGAACCGCGGCGGCCTTCGGACTTGATGTCGGTGTCATGGCTGGTTCGGTCGACCCCTGGTCACCCAAGGTCCTGAGATCCGCCGCCGGTGGCCACTTTCAGACCGGAGTTGGCTCCATCGACGACCTCGGGTCGCTCCAGGCCATCAAGGTGGCGACAGTATTGAGTGGAGGGTCTTCCCCGAGGTCCTTGCCGGCGGGGCGCCTTGCTCTGCTGATTGGAAGCGAGGCCCACGGTCTGCCTGAGGAAGTGGTGGCCGAAGCCGATGTTCGGGTCACGATTCCGATGGCGGGTCGTACCGAGAGCCTGAATGCGGCAGTCGCGGCGGCGATCCTCGCCTATGAGGTGTCCATCAGATAGCAAAACGGCTCCGGATTCCGGAGCCGTTTTGGTCAGGGCTTGAGCAAGTCAGACGGTCGATCGGCTGCCCATGCTGCGATAGACGAGCAAGGCGACGATCGCACCGATGACCGAACCGATGATTCCGGCCGCTTCGATGTTCAGGTCCCCCTCGACGAAGAGGTTGCCAAGGAAGCCACCGATCAACGACCCGACCAGGCCCAGAACGATGGTTCCGAGAACGCCCAGTGAATCACGACCAGGTACTACGGCCCGAGCCACGAACCCGGCAATCAATCCGATAATCAGCCAAACAATCAGTCCCACGTTCTTCTCCTTGTGTACGGCGTGAGTTAGCCGAACCCCTTGTACCCGCAGTGGTGGCGACTCAAACCTCGGAGAAGCGTCGCCGTTAGTTGTCGGAAGGTTGGTGCCGGCGAACCTCCCGATAACAACAGTGGTCAGGGAGGGCCGGTCGTTTGGCGCCAGCCGATGAAGCGGCGGCGTTGGGGCGGCGTCGAGAGATCGAGCCTTAGACCTAGTTGGTGAATTGCCACGTGGTGGTGGTACCAACAGATCAGAGCAAGGTTCTCCAAGTCGCTGTCACCGCCATCGGCGCGATGCTTGATGTGGTGTGGCTGCAATCGGTACCGGCTCGGGCAGCCGTCGATCACACAACGGCCCTGGTCCCGTCTCCAAACCTGTGCCCTCGTCGCCGGAGGGATCGCTTCTCCCAGCTTGGAGACCACGATTGGCCGGCCGCCGTTGTCCTCCATGATCACTCTGACCCGACCCGTGCAGAGAATCTCTGAAAGCGTGTTCGGCCCAACTCTGGACCCTGATGAGAGGGTGACTCCAAGCTCGCCTTTGGTTTGAGTCGCCAGTCCGGCGTCGACAAACACCTCGGCCACGGTTACGGCCCGGCCCTCCGAGCCGCCGGTGAGACTGTCAAGGCAGATCGAAGACATGGCGTCGGCCATTTTCTGAGAGCGATCGACCCCTGGCAGGTCGGGGAATTCGTCGGATCGCTGGAGAAGCGCCTTCTCGATCGCTTCGGCGTCGGCACCGACGGCCTGCCCCCAGTATTTCAAGGCTGACTCGTCGAGAGACCTCTGCATGACCAGGTATCTCAATTCGAATGTCCCGGTTTCTTCGGCAGAGTTGATCCGCTTCAAGGCGGCCGTAAGCCTGGCTACTCCCGCAAGGTCGTATCCGAAGGACTGGGAGACCAGGTCATCGGGGGCTCCCGCCAGTCGCAAACGGACCATCGCCACGGCTCGGTCCAGGCCGATCTCTCCCTCCGCCAGCAGGCGTTCTACCTGGGTGTCGGTGGCTTTGGCGACCAGCACGAGGTCCCTGGCGGTCGATTGCGACACGTCGAGTCGTGAAGCAATCCATTCGATCATCGACCGACAGCCATCGACGAGGTCCACCTGGGCCAGATCTAGGTGCCGGATCGCCTCGAGTTGACGGGCCCAGAGGAGTGAATGGCCTGCCTGACTGTCCAACAAGTCGCGCTCGATACTGTCGACGGTTCCCACTCCACTCTCCAACATGACCCAAGTATGAGTGATGGATGTGACAGAAAACCCTTATGCCGACTGGCGTTTGGAAGAACATTCGAAGATTCTCACTGGCTATTCGAGACGGACCGGCGGCGACTATTCGGTTGGGCTGCGGCCGGAGTTCGCGCACCCCCTCGACCTCGCAAAGCCTCGATCCCAACCCAGAGGCGAGTCCGCCTTCCTTCGCTGATTCTTTAAGCCCTACGCCGACGTCACCCCTGGTTCCAGGTCGGCCAGGTGTTCTTGCCAGTGCTCGGCGATCGCTTCGATCCGCTCATTGCCTGTCATCAGGGTTCCGTTGGGTCGCTGCAGACAGGGTCGGTCGAGATCGGGGGAGTTGGCGACGGCTCTATGAAGGCGAGCGTGAGCCTGGCGGATCTGAACCATCAGCTCGTCGAGGGTCTCGCCCTCGTGGAGGATCCGGCATATCTCGTTGATCGCGTCCCAGTCCGCAGGGACCGTGAAGACCGGGCCGCCTACCCCAACCGACTGGATTCCCCAGGCCGTTGCTTCGTGGAAGTAGATGAAGTGCATGAGCACATCCCGAGCCTGCCACTGGTCGATTCGGGCCTCACTGGTCCTGCCAGGCCCGTCGAAGTAGGCGAGGGTCCTGTTCACGACTTCGTCCAGGCCGGTCAAAGCGAGGTTTGAGAGGGTCATGGGGCCGTATCGTAAGAACCCTTGAGACACCCCGGTAACCTCCTCGACCCACATGGATCTTGAACAGCTCGTCGAGGCCGCCCTGCTGAAAGCCACGAACGCACCTGACGTGGCGGCGTTGAACGCGGTCGAAAGCGAGCTCACCGGTCGGTCGAGCCCCATCGCCGACGCCCGCCGCCAGCTCGGCAAGATGCCGGCTACCGAACGACCGACGTTCGGCGTCAGGGTCAACGAGGTCACCGAGTTAGTCAAGGCCATCCTGGCAACCCGGCGGGCAGAGCTGGTTCGGCTCGAGGCGGATCGATTGCTCCAGGATGACAAGGCTGACGTGACGCTCCAGTCATGGACGGTCGCAGCCGGCACCGAGCACTTGATTCAGCAGACCATCGACGAGGTGAGCGAGATCTTCATAGGCCTCGGCTACAGGGTCGCGGAAGGCCCTGAGGCAGAACTTGGTTGGTACAACTTCGGCGCCCTCAACACACCAACCGACCACCCGAGCCGGCTCGAGTCCGACACTCTCTATCTCGACTTCGGTGACCCGGCCGACGAGATCCTGCTGAGGACCCAAACCTCACCCATGCAGGCCCGGTACATGGAGTCGTACGAGCCGCCGGTCTACGTGGTGGTTCCCGGCAAGACCTACCGGGCCGACCCGATTGACGCTTCGCATCTCCCGGTGTTTCATCAGATCGAAGGTCTGGCCGTGGATAGAAACATCACCGTGTCTGATCTCAAAGGCACGCTCGCCTACTTCGCTCGCGAGTTTTTCGGGCCGCAGGTAGTCATTCGGCTGCGTGCCCACTTCTTCCCTTTCACCGAGCCATCGGCGGAGCTCGACGTGTCGTGCTTTCTCTGCGGAGGGACCGGGATCGATTGCCGCCTCTGCAAAGGCTCGGGATGGTTGGAAATGGCCGGCTGCGGGATGGTCGACCCCAATGTCTTCGAGGCCGTCGGCTACGACCCGGCCACCGTAACCGGATTCGCGTTTGGCATGGGGGTGGAGCGAATGGCGATGGTCAAGCATGGCATCTCAAACATCCGCCATTTCATCGACAACGACATTCGAGTTCTCAGGCAGTTCCGATGAAGGTGTCATTGCG
>JANMST010000475.1:0-4378 GCA_031389635.1 Acidimicrobiia bacterium
GGCCAGAATCTTGCTCGCTCGCGCCCGACACCCCCAGCGCCATCAGCGACGGGAACGCCAGGCCGAAGCCCACGCCAAGCGGGAGAATCGCCGGCAGTACGTAGACGAGGTAGTCAGCCTCGACCGGCACCCGCGCGAAGAACAGCAGCCCTATGCCCATGAGCACGAGGCTCGGCAGGAGCACGGCGCGAGCGCCGAAGCGGGTGATCAGCGGCCCGGAGAACGCCAGTGACAATATTCCGATGGAGAGACTGAACGGCAGGAACGCGAGCCCGATGCCGAGTGGATCGTAACCAAGGACGCGCTGGAAGTAGAGACTGCCCACAAAGAACATCCCAAACAGGGCGGCGAACATGAGCACAGCACGACGTTCGCCCCCGAGATGTTGCGCGACCGGAAGATTCGGAGCGGGACGAGTGGGTTCGCGGTCCGCGATTCGCGGACGACGAAGGCGATCAGCGATGCGATCGAGGCCGCCCCGAAGCCGAGTGTGTGGGTCGATCCCCACCCGAAGTCCGTTGTCCGGATGATCGTGTAAACCCCGAGCAAAAGTGCCGCCGTCACCAGGAAGGCACCGACCACATCAGCGCCCTTACCGAGCCCGATGCCGCGGTCGGACTCGAGCAACCGCAAGGCAAAAAAGGCGGTGGCGATGCCGATCGGGACATTGACGAGGAAGATCGAGTGCCAGTTGAGTGCCTGGGTCAGGAGGCCGCCGGCGAGAAGCCCGATCGACGCGCCCGCTGCCGCGACGAAGCTGTAGATGCCGATCGCGCGTGCCCGCTCGCGCGGCTCGTTGAACATCGTCACGACCATGCCGAGGATGACCGCAGAGGTCATGGCGCCTCCGACGCCTTGTATGAACCGTACCGCGACCAGCATCTCCTTGCCGACGGACAAACCGCACAACAGGGAGGCAGCCGTGAACACCGCTATACCCGCAAGGAAGACCCGCCGCCGACCAAGGAGGTCGCCGAGTCTTCCCGCCAGGACAGGACGCCACCGAAAGCGACCAGGTAGGCATTAACGACCCAGGCCAGGCTCGACTGCTCGAAGCCAAGATCGCTCTGGATCGAGGGCAGTGCCACGTTCACGATCGTCGCATCGAGGACGATCATCAGCATTCCCGTGCACAGGACGACGAGGGCGAGCCAGCGCGAGTCGCCAGCCACGAGAGAAGTTCGCGAGGACAAGGCCATTGTTCGAGTTCGCTCCTTCTGTGTCATTCGCTTGGAGCATGGACCGCACGACCCAAGCCGACGAGATCCGCCGCCTGAGCTCAGCGCCGGATCTGATGCTCGGCAGCGTCCACGCGGTTACCGAGACCGGATCGCTGCTTGCGGCCTCGATGAGCGGCAGCCACAGATCGACCGGTCAAGCGCCATACCGAAGCCTTGACCGAGCTAGGGGGTGACCGTCACCAAGTCCTCCGATACGAAAGCACCACCTCGGAATAGGAAAGCTTTCTTGACGTCACGTTGGTCCGAATCGAGATCCGTGCAAGACTCCGTTTGATGCCTGACCCTTTGCCCATCGCCTGCTCGCTGGACGGTGACCAAGCTCGCCGCCGCTGGCAACGGTGGAACGCCCTAATGGGCCGACGCCTCAGCGTTCAGCGGTCACCCAGGCGCCTCACCGTACACTTCCCTACTGATGACGAACTGATGACCGAGCTCAGCGAATTGGTCGCCGGCGAGCGTCAATGCTGCGGATTTGTCGCCTGGGAATTAGAGGACTTAGGTGACGAGGTGATGCTCTCCATCAGCGGCGACACCGACGGGGTGACGGCGATGGCGGAGTCCTTCGGGGTTTAGAGACGATCCTCCCAGCAGAAGCCCGGCGTGTGGACGTTCACGCGATATTTCGTGGCGATGTTGTTAGTTCGTAACGAGGTCTTCTCCAAGCGCTCTCTCGTGGTGGGTGGGAACGTCCTCGCCGCGGCCAAAAGGAGACACGAAACGATCCGACCTCTGTCTTTGACCTCCGCCGTGAGAGCCTGCGAGTGATAGCGGCAAATCCGTGCGAAGTCGCATCCTCGGGTCACCGCCAGCTTGCTTCATCACCGCATCAGGCGTTGAACCGCCGTAGACGAAGACTGTTGGCGACCACCGAAACACTTGAGAAGGCCATTGCTCCGGCGGCGATCATCGGGTTCAGGAGTCCTAGGGCGGCCAGTGGGATGGCGGCGATGTTGTAGAAGAACGCCCAGAAAAGGTTCTCGATGATGGTGCGGAAGGTGCGACGGGCGAGCTGCATGGCCCTTACCACCAGCGCCGGGTCGCCCGACATCAGGACCACGTCGCCGGCTTCGATCGCGACGTCGGTGCCGGTCCCGATGGCCACCCCCAGGTCGGCCTGGGTGAGAGCAGGGGCGTCGTTGACACCGTCCCCAACGAACGCCACGACGAGGCCCTCAGCTTGTAGACGTTGGACCTCCGTCACTTTGTCCTGGGGAAGCACTTCGGCCACGACCCGGTGGATTCCCACCTCGGCGGCGATGGCCTCGGCGGTGCGGCGGTTGTCGCCGGTCAACATCACTACTTCGACGCCGATCTTCTCCAGTTCCGCCACGGCCGAACGAGCGGACGGTTTGAGAGTGTCCGCCACGGCGATCACTCCACGAACCTCACCGTCCCACCCAGCTAGGAAGGTGGTCTTCGCCTCGCCTTCCAGTCGCTCCATCGCTTCGGCGTATCTTTCCGGGATGAGCAAGCCAGCTTCGGCCACCAGTTTGGGCTTGCCCACCAAAACCTGCACGCGGTCAACAGTTCCACGGACACCCATGCCGGCAAAGTTCTCGAACTCGTCAACGGCACCAAGGTCGATGTCCTGCTCCTCGGCGCCCAAAGCGACTGCTTTGCCGATCGGGTGTGAGCTGGCCGCTTCCACCGAGGCGGTTAGATAGAGGAAGCGGGCCTCATCCTCATCGGTTACCACATCGGAGAGGGACATCAACCCGTCGGTGAGGGTTCCGGTCTTATCGAACACCACCACGTCGACCCTGCGGGACTTCTCGAAGGTCTCGGCCCTTTTGAAGAACACGCCGATCTCAGCCCCGCGGCCGCTTCCCACCATGATCCCGATAGGAGTAGCGAGACCCAACGCGCAAGGACAGGCGATAATCAGCACCGCCACTGCAGCGGTAAAGGCGGCCGACAGTTCCGACCCGATCAGCATCCATACTGTGAAGGTCCCGAGAGCGATTGTGATGACGATGGGCACGAACACCCGCGCGACCCGGTCGGCCAGGCGCTGCACCGGTGCCTTGGAAGCCTGGGCGTCCTCCACCATCCGCACGATCTGGGCGAGGGCGGTTTCCCCGCCTACCCGGGTGGCTTGCACCACCAGCCGGCCCTGCTGGTTGATGGTGGCCCCAAACACCTTATCGCCGGGGATGTGGTCGACCGGGATCGATTCGCCGGTGAGCATGCTTTCGTCGACCGACGACCGGCCGTCGTCTATTTCCCCGTCGACCGGTATCTTCTCACCCGGCTTCACTACCACCAGGTCGCCTTGGCGGACCTGGTCGATCGGGATCATCATCTCAGCACCGTCTCGCAGGACCCGTGCCTCCTTGGCCCCCAGTTCCAGCAAACGGGCGATGGCTCCCGAGGCGCGTCCCTTAGCAACCGCCTCGAAGAAGCGGCCCAACAAAATGAAGGTGATGATGATCGACGCCGTCTCGAAATAGAGCTCATCACCCCGGAAGAACGACCAAACGGAGAACATGTAGGCCGCAACTGTTCCCAAGGAGACCAGGGTGTCCATGTTGGCGTCGAAGGATCGAGCCCGGAGCACCGCAGTCCGGTGGAACTGCCACCCGAACACGAACAGAACCGGTGTGGCCAACAACCATTGGATCACCCGGCTCCACGACGTGTCGATGCCACCCATCGCCAGCACCGCCACCGGAATAGTAAGGATTCCGGCACCGATCACGTTGCGTCCCTGAACGCGAGCCTCCTCGGCGAAGCGCTCCTTGGCCGAGGTCCGCTCTTCTTCAGACGCAACTTCAGTGAGCTCGTAACCGATCTTGCGCACGGCGGCCTCCAGAGCCGCGGGCTCGACCAGTCTGCGGTCGAACACTACCGTGGCCTCAGCGCCGGCAAGGTTCACGAAAGCCTCGACGACCCCTTCCTGCTTGGAGAGGGTGCGCTCGATGCGCAGGGCGCAGGAGGCACATGTCATACCGGCCACCTCGAAACGGGCGTTGTCTGCGCCGGACTTTTCGAGCATTTCGGTCATTTCAGGACTTCACCTCGTAACCCTGGCCCTCGATGGCGGTCACGATCGCAACTAGGTCGACGGCGGCATCGTCGAAGGTAACGTCGACTGTGCGGTCCTCGATCTGCACCTTGACCTTCTCCACGCCTTCGAT
>JANMST010000480.1:0-10474 GCA_031389635.1 Acidimicrobiia bacterium
CAAACACCGGTATCGCTCGACCGACGTCCTCCTTCTCGACGACGTCCAGTTCTTCGAGGGCAAAGAGCAGATCCTCGAAGAGTTCTTCCACACCTTCAACAGCCTTTATGAGTCCGGCAAGCAGATGGTGATCAGCTCCGACCGCCATCCCCGCAACCTCTCGACGCTCGAGGACCGCCTTCGCAGCCGGTTCGAATGGGGCCTTCTAACCGACATCCAACCGCCCGACGTCGAGACTCGCCTCGCCATTCTCCGACGCAATGCCGAGTTTGCGCCCCGGCCAGTGCCACGGGATGTGCTCGAGTTCATCGCCACCGTGGTCTCCGACAACATCCGTGAACTAGAAGGCGCTCTAACCAGGGTGACGGCCTTCGCGGCCCTAACCCATCGAAACATCGATCTGGTGATGGCCCAGGAGGTTCTCGGAGACCTGCTGCCGAGTCAGGACGGCAAGGCCCTGGCGGCCGAGGACATCATCAGGGCGACTGCCGAGTCTTTCGGCTTCTCGGTGAGTGAGGTCGAAGGACCCAGTCGCCGTCAACCTCTTGTCTTGTGCCGGCAGGTGGCAATGTATCTCTGCCGAGAACTCACCGACCTGTCACTGCCGAAGATCGGACACCACTTCGGAGGGCGCGATCACACGACCGTCATCCACTCAGTCGACAAGGTCAAGCGCATCATTCGAAGCGACCGGACCGTATTCGATCGCGTCCACAGCCTCTCACAGCAACTGAGGAAATCTTGATGGTTGTCAACAGCTCTAGACAGGACCGCCGCACATCCGTGGAAAACGGTCACAATGTCCACACCCCGTTGGGGACGCGATCACCCAACGTTTACCGTGGGTTTTCTCAGGTCTCCACATATCAACACTGCCTACTACAACTACTTACTCTTTTAAATACAAAGCTATAGATCTAGAAGGGATGCTTCGTTGTGAGAATCCGAGCCGAGCGCGATGACCTTGCCGACTTGTTCTCGCGCGCCAACCGGGCAGTCGCGAGTCGAACGGCGCTTCCCGTGCTTCAGGGAGTTTTGTGTGAGGTCGCGGCCGGCCGGTTGGAGGTAACCGGGACCGACCTGGAAGTCACGGTTCGCACCTCAGGCCCGGTCGAGATGATGGAAGAGGGTAAGGCCGTCATTCCGGGGCGGCTTCTGTCGGAGGCGGTCCGGAAAATGCCGATCGGGGCGGTGACGATCGGCGTCAGCGACGGTGAGGTAGAGATCCTCGGAAAAGGGCCCCGCTTCACCCTGCGGACCCTCAACCTCGATGACTTCCCGTCACTCGACGACAAGCCCGTGGATGGGGTGGAAGTCGACGGAGACGAATTGACGGCCGCGCTGGCTCAGGTCGTAGTGGCGTCATCCTCCGATGCGGCTCGGCCCATCCTGACCGGGGTGCTCTTCGAATCGACTGATGAGGGCCTGTGACTGGTGGCCACCGACTCGTACCGGTTGGCCGTGCGCGATCTCCCGGGCATGGGCATCACCGGCCAGGGCCTGGTGCCGGCTAGGGGTCTGCGTGAACTGGGCAAGACCATCGGCGCCGCCAAAGTGTCGGCCGGGCTAGCCGATCGGGAAGCGGTGTTCACCTCCGACCGGGGGTCGCTGCGGATCCGCCTGATCGAAGGCGCCTTTCCCAAATACCGGTCGCTTCTGCCGGAGACCTATCCGACCCAGGTCGTCATGGAGAAAGAGGCAGTCCTCGAGGCCCTGGGTCGAGTTGCGTTGGTGGCCGAGGATCACATTCCCGTTCGCCTCAAGATCGGCGAAGGAGGAGTCGAGGTCAACGTCACACGCCAGGACGTCGGGGCCGAGGTGGAGCACCTTCCGGGGGAATTCAGCGGTGCGGATGAGATCCTGATCGCCTTCAATCCTCGATACCTGGCCGACGGCGTGAGCGCGATCTCCGGTGACAAGATTCGCATGCGGCTGATCGACGGCCTCAAGCCAAGCGTGCTCGACAACGGTGACGGGGGCTTCCTCTACCTCCTGATGCCGGTGAGAATCTAGCCTCAAGCCCCAAGCCTCAAGCCCCAAGCCAGAGCGGGTAGAAAGGGATCTCCTTGTGACTTGTGACTTGCGACTCGGGACCCGATGGTGACGCTCTCGTGGATCTCGTTGACAGACTTCAGGTCCTACTCCGAGCTGCGTTGGAGTCCGGATCCCGGAATCAACATCCTTGTTGGCAACAACGGGGCCGGTAAGACCAACCTCCTCGAAAGCGTTGCCTACCTGGCCAGCCTGAGGTCGTTGCGGGGAGCGCCTGACGGAGCCCTCGTAGCCGAATCGGCCCCTTCCGGAGTAGTGCGGGGCGAAGTCTCGAAGGGGGAGGGGACGGCCCTAATTGAGGTCGAGATCAAACGACGAGGAGGACGCCGGGCCCGCCTCGACGGCAAGGGCCTTCAGCGGACTGCGGACCTCCTCGGAATTCTGCGGGTCGTCGCGTTCCTCCCCGAGGACCTCGATCTGATCAAGGGTGCACCATCAGGCCGGCGAGGCCTGCTGGACGATCTGGCGGTCCAATTGTGGCCGGCTGCCCATCACGACCAGTCTGAGTACGAGAGGTCGCTTCGCCAACGCAATGCCTATCTGAAGTCTGGCGAAAGAGACCAAACGACCCTCGATGTGTGGGACACCAGACTCGCTCAGGCCGGAGCTCGCCTCATGGCAAGAAGGACCCGGGCGGCGGCAGCACTGACGGCCTTTGTGACCGAGGTTTATTCGCGGGTAGCTGTCCGGGAGTCAAAAGTTTCGATCGAATACGAATCGGACTGGGGTGGATCGCTCGATCCGTCGACTCCCCCCAGCGATTGGACGGCGGCCCTGATCGAAGCGTTGGCGGCTCGCCGGCGGGTGGATCTCGAATTGCGACTCACCGGGGCGGGACCGCACCGAGACGATCCGGTCCTGCATCTTGATGGTCGTCCGGCCCGGCATCAGTCGAGCCAGGGCGAGCAGAGGACAATGGCGCTGGCCCTTCGCATTGCCGCCCACCATGCGATTGCCGACCAGGTTGGCGTCGATCCACTCCTGTTGCTTGATGACGTTTTTTCGGAGCTGGATCCGTCCCGAGCCGAAGCCTTGACGTCGGCGCTACCGAGTGCGCAGATAATGATCACCACGACCCGCCCCGAAGAGGTCCCACTGGAAGGAAAAGTGTGGCGGGTAGAACCAGGCTTGGTGCGATGAGGAGCGTAGGTTCGAAGTTGGTGGTTCGAAGTTGGAGGTTCCGACCTCAAACCTCAAACCTCATACCTCGAACTGCTCTTACGCACCACGCACCACGCTCCCATGCAACCTGAACCTCTCGAAGGCATGCTCGAATCTGTTTTGGCCCGCCTCGGGCTGCCATCTCCGTCGGTCAGCAAGTCGTTGGACGAAGGGTGGGACGAGATGGCTGGCGCCCCCTGGTCGGGGCAGACTCGGCCTCTCTTCATTCGGGAGGGAGAGTTGGTGGTTGAAGCCATCTCGCCGGCTCTCGTGGGCATGCTCCGATACGCCATCGGGGACCTGATGAGGCGCCTCGATGGGCAACTCGGCGAGGGGGTTGTCGCGACTGTCAGGGTCGTCGGCCCTAATCAACGTTGAGGGTTTCGAGGCTCTCGAAAAAGAGCCCGTAACCATTGACCTTTTGGCCCATCGTATGACGCTCTGGATGGCCAAATCTGTCACCGATTGAGCTATAATTACAAACATGAAATCGGTGGCCCGGAAGGGCCCGTGCGGGGGGCCCCGATTCCCAGAATTCTTTCCCTAGATCTCCCTTGGAGGAGAGTTTGAGCGCTATCGGAAACACGTCCTATGACGCACGCGACATCAAGGTCCTGGAAGGTCTTGAGGCAGTGCGAAAAAGGCCCGGCATGTTCATCGGCTCGACCGGGCCGCGCGGACTCCATCACCTCGTATGGGAGGTAGTGGATAACGCCGTCGACGAAGCCATGGCTGGCTTTGCCACCCGCGCCGAGGTCACCCTCATGGCCGATGGTGGTGTGCGTGTCGTCGACAATGGTCGTGGCATCCCGGTCGACTATCACCCCAAGACCAAACAGTCGGCGCTCACCACCGTGCTGGGCACGCTTCACGCCGGCGGCAAGTTCGAACAGGGCGCCTACACCGTGTCGGGCGGGCTTCATGGCGTCGGAGTCTCAGTTGTCAACGCCCTCGCCGAGCGCCTCGATGCCGAGGTGAGGCGTGATGGTTTCGTATGGGCCCAGAGCTTCGAGCGGGGCAAGGCCCGAAACAAGGTCGAGAAGCTCAGGCCCTGGAAAAAGAACACCGGCACCACGATCACTTTCTGGCCCGACCACCAGATCTTCACCGAGACCACCGAGTTCGATTACGACACAGTCGCTTCCCGCTTGCGGGAGATGGGATACCTCAACCGCGGGCTCGAGATCGTGCTCCTCGATGAGCGAGCCGATCCTCCCCGCACCGAGACGTTCCTCTTCCGGGGTGGTCTGGTTGATTTCGTCAAGCACCTCAACACGAACCGCGAGCCCATTCACCCGCACATCATTGAGATCGTCGATCACGCCGAAGAAGCTGAGCTCGAATTGGCGATGCAATGGACCACGTCCTACACCGAGTCGGTGCTCTCCTTCGCCAACAACATCAATACCCACGAAGGTGGTACCCACGAGGAGGGCTTCCGCAAGGCTCTGACCAACGCCATCAACACGTTCGCCCGGACCAAGGGGCTGTTGAAGGAGAAGGACGAGAACCTCACTGGCGAGGACATCCGCGAAGGTCTCACCGCCGTCCTCTCGGTGAGGGTTCGCAACCCCCAGTTTGAGGGTCAAACCAAGACCAAGCTGGGCAACACCGAGATCCGCTCGTATGTCGAGAAGGCACTCAACCGCTACCTGCCCGAGTGGCTCGAGCGTTATGCGGCCGAAGGTCGCAAGATCGTCGACAAGAGCATCAACTCTGCCAAGGCCAGAGAGGCGGCCCGCAAGGCCCGCGACCTGACGCGACGCAAGTCCGGCCTCGAGTCGGGAGGGCTCCCCGACAAACTGGCCGACTGTTCTTCCCGCAATCCCGAAGAAGCCGAACTCTTCATCGTCGAAGGCAAATCGGCGGCCGGCCCCGCCAAGCAAGGCCGCAACTCCCACACCCAGGCCGTCCTTCCGATCAGGGGGAAGATCCTCAATGTCGAGAAGTCCCGGCTCGCCAAGGCTCTTCAGAACACCGAGATCCTCGATCTGATCCAGGCGGTCGGGACCGGAATCGGCGATGAGTTCGATATCGAAAAGGCCAGGTACCACAAGGTGATCCTGCTGGCCGACGCCGACGTCGACGGCTCGCATATCCGGACGTTGCTTCTCACCTTCTTCTTCCGCCACATGCGCGGCGTGATAGAGACCGGCTACGTGTACCTGGCGCAACCACCGCTGTACCGGGTCAAGGTCGGGGCCAAGGTCCATTACCTCAAGGACGACGCGGCCCTGACCGAGTTCAAGAAGGACCATCCCAAGGTGCGGCCCTCCCGGTTCAAGGGTCTGGGTGAGATGGACGCCGAGGAGCTGCGGGTCACGACTATGGACCCCGAGACCCGGACCCTTCTCAAGGTGGAGGTCGAAGATCTGGCGATGGCGGACGAGATCTTCACGACCCTGATGGGCGACGATGTGGCCGATCGCAAGTCGTTCATCCAACACAAGGCCAAAGACATCCGCTTCCTGGACATCTGATATGACTGATCGAACCACCCCACCCCCCAACGGCTCCGGAGGTTCCATCGGGACCATCGACATCCGCGATGAGATGGAGCAGTCCTTCGTCGACTACGCGATGTCGGTCATCGTCTCGCGGGCCCTGCCCGATGTACGCGACGGCCTCAAGCCGGTCCAGCGACGGATCATCTATTCGATGTTCGAGAACAACATCGGTCCCACCACCCCTCACCGCAAGTGCGCCAAGGTGGTGGGTGAGGTGATGGGGAACTATCACCCTCACGGCGACTCGGCCATCTACGACGCCCTGGTGAGAATGGCCCAGGACTTCTCGCTGCGCCACCTCTTGATCGATCCACAAGGCAACTTTGGAACCATCGACGACCCGCCCGGGGCGTCGCGCTACACCGAGGCGAGGCTCACCCACCTCTCGATGCGACTACTCGAGGGGATTCGAGAGGACACTGTCGACTTCGTCGAGAACTACTCGGGCGAGACCGAAGAGCCGACCGTGCTTCCCGCCCGCTTTCCGAACCTCCTGGTCAATGGGAGCCAGGGGATTGCGGTCGGAATGGCTACCAACATCCCTTCTCACAACCTCGGGGAGGTGATCGACGCGGCCCTCCATTCTCTCGAGCACCCTGATGCCGACTCCGAAGAGTTGATGCGTTTCGTTAAAGGTCCCGACTTTCCAACCGGTGGCTACCTGGTCGGTACCACCGGGTTGCGCGAGGCCCTGGCCTCAGGTCGGGGATCGGTCAAGATGCGGGCCGTGGCCGACGTCGCCGAGGTTCGCAAGGGCCGGACCGCCATCGTCGTCACCGAGATGCCCTATCAAGTGTCGATCGAGCGAGTGATGGAGAAGATCCGCACTCTGGTCGACGACAGGAAGCTGGCCGGCATCGCCGACCTCCGCAACGAATCCGACAATCGCCGAGGGATCCGCCTTGTGATCGAGTTGAAGAAAGAGGCGGTTCCCCAGGTGGTTCTCAACCAGTTGCACAAGAACACCCCGCTCCAGGAGAGCTTCGGGGTCAACATGGTTGCGCTGGTCGACGGGATTCCTCGCACGCTCAATCTGGCCGACATGATCGGCCACTACCTGGACCATCAGATGGAGGTCATTGAGCGCCGCACGCGCTTCCGTCTGGCTGAAGCCGAGGCCCGCGCGCACCTCGTCGAGGGTTTGATCATCGCCGTCGACAACATCGACGAAGTGGTGGCGTTGATCAGGGCGTCGTCCGACACGGCCGTTGCCCGCACTCGTTTGATGGAGCGGTTCGTACTCTCCGAGATTCAGGCCAACGCGATTCTCGACATGCCGCTGCGGCGCTTGACCGCGTTAGAGGTCAACAAGCTGCGCGAGGAGTTGGCCGAACTCATGAAGACGATCACCGAACTCATGGGGATCCTGGCCGACCCGGCCCTTCGCCGCTCGATCATTCGCGATGACCTCACCGAGATCAAGGAGAAGTTCGCTACTCCCCGTCGATCGCAAATCATCCTCGACGAGGGCGAGATGAGCCTCGAGGATTTGATCGCCGATGACGAACTCATCGTCACGGTCTCTGCCTCCGGATACGTGAAGTCAGTGGCGGCCAGCACCTACAAGACCCAGGGCCGGGGTGGACGCGGCGTCAAGGCCGCCGAGGTGTCGGGTGAAGACGTCGTCGCTCATCTGGTCCACACCACTGCCCATGCCTATCTGCTGTTCTTCACCAACAAGGGTCTGGTCCACCGTGCCAAGGCCCACGAAATCCCCCGTCAGGCTCGAACCTCAAAGGGGGTCCTCGCCCAGGCGGTTCTCCCACTGCAGCCCGAAGAGCGCATCGAGGCGATCATTGACACCCGGAACTACGAGACCTCGCGCTTTTTGGTGATGGTCACTCGGTTGGGGACCGCCAAGAAGACCTTGTTCCGTGAGTACGACAGCCGCAATCAGACCCTGGTCGCGATCAAGTTGATCGACGACGACGAGGTCGTATCGGTCCGGACCACGACCGGTGAGAACGACATGCTCATCTTCACCGCCAACGGCCAGGGGATTCGCTTCCCCGAGGCCGATCTTCGGCCGATGGGTCGAGCCACCCAGGGGGTCCGCGGGATCAGGCTGCGGGCCGGCGACGAGGTCGTGGCAGCCACCTCGTCGGCCGACGGCGCCGAAGTTCTGCTTCTCACCTCGAACGGTTACGGAAAGCGAACTCCCATCGAGCAGTTCCGCGGCCAGGGTCGGGGCGGCATCGGGGTCAAGGCGATCAAGTTGACCAAGGCCCGCGGCCGGCTGATCGGTGCAGTCGGCGTCACCAAGGGCACCGAGGTCTTCCTGATCTCCTCGACGGGGACCGGAATTCGGACGCCAGCGGACAAGATCTCACGCCAACGGCGGGACTCCACCGGGGTCAGAGTCATGAATGTCGGGGCCGGTTCCCATTTGGCAGCGTTCACGGTGGTTCCGCCCGAAGAAGACGAGTGAAGTCGGGCTTAGGCTCGTCACTGGGTACAATCGGCGGCACATGACCACGGTCCGGCGCGTGCGCCGAATCATCCGCAAGATCGACCCGTGGACGGTCCTCAAAGTCTCCTCCCTCTTCAATGTGGTGGCGGCTTTGGGAATTGTCCTCGGCCTTGTCATGTTCTGGTCGGTCCTGACCGCGGCCGGCATCCCCGATCGGATTGTCGACGTCTTCGTGCGGATCACGCTGCTCGAGGAGGGTGAGAACCCGTTCGCCAACACCGAGAGGTTCCTGAGGGCGGCGGTGTTTGGTGCGATCGTGTGGGCGGTCCTGTCGACCGGTCTGATGACGCTCGCCGCCGTGATGTACAACCTGATCTCCGACGTTGTCGGGGGAGTCGAGATAGTCGTCCTCGAGGAGTCACTTGCACCGGTGGCAGTTCCCACCAATCCGCCGGCTCCCCGCCGCTGGACTCCGGCCGCTCCCAACGGCGCCAAGAACGAGCCGTCAGTCGTGGCCGAAACTCCCACTGAAGAAGTGCCCGCGATCTAAGGGCTACTCGCTTCGTTTGGCAGCCACGAGACCCATGCTCTCGGCCTTCGAAAGGTAGACGTCGGGGACATCCCACACCTTGACGATTCCGGCCGGCGGCAACAATGCCACCCCGGCCGCCAGGCTGATCGCCATCAAGAAGCGGTGCTCGTCGACAACCGCCTGATCTCCCGAGTTGGATTCGACGACGATCGCCGCCCATGGCTCCTGGGTCGACGCCGAGACCACTTTCAGGGGGGTCTCGCTAAGAATCGTTCCCCGGGCCTTACCCACCGGCGGGGGAAAGGCCATTCCGACCCCACCGAGTGAAGGTCCGCCGGGATGCGCGATCGCGACCCGCAACACATCGGACCCCCCGGCTTCGAGGCGTGCCGCAATCGCAAGAGCCACTCCCAGCAACGATGCGCCGGCGACAGTCCGAACCGGGCTCTCATCAACATCGGCCGCTGTCACTGCCGCGGCCCCGGCCCTCTCGGCGACTTCGAGCGCGGCAGTCGTGTAACCGACCACGACGTCGACGCCAGTGGGATCCTCGACCTTCGGATATCTGCCGGACTTGGCGGTCCCGTGGATCGAGACTTCCAAACCCTCGCCCGCCAGAACGTGGGCTACCCGCAGGTCCCCGTCACCGTCGGCGAGCACGAGGGCCCTCACTGAATCCTCACGAGTAGGTGACTGGCTCCCACGACTCGGTCGGTTTGGCTTCCTCCACACGTTTGCGGGCCAGGGCTGCGAAGAAGGCCGCTACGGCCGCAATCACTATCAACGGGCGCAGTTTCATCGATCCGAGTGTACGACCCGTATGCCTTTTTGATTCACGATATCGAAGTGATAGCATATTGATAGATCTGCGAAAGGAGCAGGATGTCAGGCGAGCGCCTGATAGGCGGAAGTTCGGGTTGGGCGATGGTCACGCTGTCGTTCATCGCCATTCTCGGAGGGATGTACGCGTTCATCCTCGGCGTGGACGAGGAGTTGTGGCTGGTGCTTGGTGGCGCCTTGGTGGCGGCGGTCGGAATATTTCTGCTGCCAGGTCTCTTCGTCAATCAACCCAATCAGTCCCGAGTGGTGACCCTGTTCGGCCGCTACGTCGGGACTGTCAGAGAGAACGGGTTTCGCTGGGTCAATCCCCTGGCTCGCAAAGAGCAGGTGTCTCTTCGTATCCGAACGTTCGACTCGGATGTGCTCAAGGTCAACGACGCCGTCGGCAACCCTGTCGAGATTGCCTCGGTCATCAACTGGCAAGTTGTGGATACCGCTCGGGCGGCATTCGATGTCGAGAACTACGAGAACTTCGTGAAGGTCCAAACCGAGGCCGCCATCCGCCACGTGGCGAGCGAGTACCCGTACGACAACGTCGATGAAGGCGGTCCGTCGCTGCGGGCCAACGCCGACGATGTCACCGCCACGTTGCAGGCCGAGCTCCAGGATCGCCTCGACGAGGCGGGTGTTTCGATCAGGGACTGCCGTCTGCGGCGCCTAGCCTACGCGCCCGAGATCGCCGGCGAGATGCTCCGTCGCCAGCAAGCCGGTGCGGTCATCGCCGCTCGCAAGCTGATCGTCAGGGGCGCTGTCAGCATGGTCCAGGATGCCTTGACCCAGCTGGCCGCTCAAAACATCGTCGAGTTGGACGAAGAGCGGAAGGCGGCGATGGTGTCGAACTTGATGGTCGTGCTCACCTCTGACCGCAGCGTTCAGCCGATAGTCAATGCCGGGACCTTGTATCCCGGATGACCGATCGGAAGAGCTTCCTCCTTCGTCTGAACCCGCGGCTCCATCGGGTGCTGGAAAGAT
>JANMST010000481.1:0-2433 GCA_031389635.1 Acidimicrobiia bacterium
AAGGTGTCCATCCTTGGTGGTGGCAACGGTGGGCTAGCCATGGCCGGCCACATGTCGATCCTCGGATATCACGTGACGATGTGGTCGCCCTTCTCCTGGGAGGTGGAACCGGTCGAGCAAAGCGGCGGGGTGGAGGTGATGGGTCCCGAGGTGCAGGGCTTCGGCAAGGTGGCCAAGGTGACCCGAAGCCTCGACGAGGCGGTGACGGGGGCGGACCTGATCATGATCGTCGCCCCGGCCCTGTCCCACCGGCCCTATGCCTCACTGCTGGCGCCGATGCTTCGCGACGGGCAGCGGGTTCTACTCAACCCGGGCCGCACCGGCGGGGCCCTCGAGTTCGCCAAGTCCCTGACCCGCTTCGCCTGCTCCGCCAATATTGTGCTGGGCGAGACCCAGACCTTCATCTACGCCGCCGAACGGCGGGGGCCCAACAAGGTGGAGATCCTGAAAGAGAAGTTCCGGATGCGGGCCGCCGCCTTACCCGCCACCGACAACGACGCCTTGATGGAGTACGTCCGCGACCTATATCCGCAGATCGAGCCGGCGCAGAACGTGCTCGAGACCAGCCTCAACAATGTCGCCCCGGTCGTGCACCCGGGGACGGTGATGCTCAATACCCAGGTGATCGAGCGCACCGCCGCCGGAGAGGACCTCAAGTTCTACAAGAACCAGGTGACCCGAACCATCGCCTCACTGGTGATGGAGAAGATCGACCGCGAGAAACAGTCGGTGGCGCGGGCTTTGGGTCTGCGGGAGGTGTGGTCGCTGCTCGATTGGTACCGGGAGAGTTACCACGTGGTGGGGGAGGACATCTACGACGCCCTCATGCGCAATCCCTACTACGAAGGGTTCACAGCTCCCAGCCATTTCCTCGCCCAGAACCATATCCTCGACGACGTCCCCAACTCCCTAGTCCCGATCGCCAGTCTCGGTCGTACGGTCGGGGTGCCTACCCCCACCATCGACTCCCTCGTCCACCTGGCCTCGGCCATGTGTGGAATCGACTGGTGGGAGGAAGGGAGAACGGTCTCATCCCTAGGACTCGGGGGCATGGATGCAGAAGAGATGCTGCGCCACGTCGAACGGGACGCACTCGGCGGCCGTTGTGCCGACTCGGGCGTGTGCCGGGCCTTCGGCTTCTATCGCTGACCCATGGACGACGATCTCAGATCGATCCAGCAGGCCCGCGCCATGGCGCAAAAGGCGAGAGATGCCCTCCGCGCCTGGGCGGGAGCGTCCCAGGAGGAGGTGGATCGGGCGGTGGCGGCGATGTCGCAGGCTGCTCGTAAGGCGTCTCCCAAGCTGTCCGAGCTGGCGGTGAAGGTCACCGGCTTTGGGCGAGCCGACCACAAGCTGATCAAAGATCTGTTCAACGCCGTCGACGTCTACGAGGCTATCGCCCCTTTGCGAACGGTGGGGGTGATATCGGCGGGTTCGGAGGCCGGAGTGGTGGAGATCGCCGAACCGATGGGGGTTATCGCCGCCCTCATCCCCACCACCAACCCGGTGTCGACCGTGTTCTTCAAGGCGCTGATCGCCGTAAAGGCCCGCAACGCGGTGGTGTTGTCACCACATCCGCGCGCCCGGGAGGCGTCGGTGGTGGCAGCGGCAGTGCTCACCGAGGCCCTGACCTCAATAGGAGCACCGCCAGATTTGGTCCAATGCATGACCGAGGTCTCCCTAGCCGGAACCCAGGAGCTGTGGTCGCATTGGGCGGTCGATCTGGTGCTGGCCACCGGATCGCTGGCCATGGTCAAGGCGGCCTACTCGTCGGGTAAGCCGACCTACGCGGTGGGCCCCGGAAACGTTCCCTCCTACATCCATCAATCGGTCGGCGACCTCGACGATTGCGTGGCCGGAACCATCGCCAGCACCACCTTCGACTACGGCACTCCCTGCGCCTCCGAGCAGGCGGTGATCGTCGACCGGGCCATCGTCGGCCGGACCCGGGAGAAGTTCGAATCGTTGGGGGGCCGCTTCCTCAGCCGGGAGGAGACGGCCGCACTTGCCCCCGTGGTCTTCAACCCACAGGGCGGTATCAACCCGGAGGCGGTCGGGCAGTCACCCCAGGTCCTGGCGGAACGAGCCGGATTCCGCGTAGATCCCCATACCACCGTGCTGATCGTGCAGCCGGACGGTGTCGGTCGTGAGCATCCGTTCTCTATGGAGATCCTGACCTCCACCCTCAAGTGGTACGAGGTCTCCGGGACCGAAGAGGGCATCACTCGGGCCGAGGAGCTGCTCCGTTTCGGCGGTGATGGTCATACTGCGGCGATCTGGGCGGCCGACCAGCAGGCGGCGGCGGCCTACGGGGCCCGGGTGCGGGCCTTCCGGGTATTGATCAACACCCCATCATGCTTCGGAGCGATGGGTGCCACCGCCGCCGTGCCTCCGTCGTTCATGCTTGGTACAGGCACCTGGGGTGGGACCATC
>JANMST010000483.1:0-11426 GCA_031389635.1 Acidimicrobiia bacterium
GGTGCGGGTTCTTCGCGCCAAAACGGGGTTTGGGCGGCGAAACGGTGGGGTTGGGAAGGCCGAAGCTTGACACTTTGTAAAGGGGCTTCGACAATCTCTCCATGACGACCGTAGCTACTCCGGTGACCTTCATACTCAACGGGGCCGAGGTGCAGGCTTCGGCCGACCACCCTCACGTCCTGGCAGCGCTGCGGGAGGAACTCGGCATCACCTCGGCCAAAGACGGCTGCGCCCCGTCCGGCCAGTGCGGGTGTTGCACGGTCTTGCTCGACGGCAAGGCGACGATCGCCTGCCAGCTTTCGATGGAAAAGGTCGCCGGCCGAACCGTGACGACACTGGAGGGTTTCGAACCGGCCGAACGAGATCGACTGGCCCGGGCCTTTGCCGCCACCGGCGCCCTCCAATGTGGTTTTTGCACGCCAGGGATCGTTGTGCGGACCAAGTCCCTGATCGATCAGAAAGGCAGTGACCTCGACCGCGCCACCATCGAGAGCCGTCTCGGGGCCCACCTCTGTCGCTGCACCGGTTATGTCAAGATCATCGACGCCATCGAGTTGCTCGCTTCAGGGGCACCCATACCCGATCCGGCCTTGCCCGGTGGCATCGGCAAGTTGGGTGCCAAGTACGAGAGTTCCAAGCTGGCGCTGGGAGATCGCGGGTTCATCGACGATCTCTCGATCTACGGGATGTTGCACGGCGCCCTTCGCCTCACCGACCACTCCCGTGCCGATGTCATCAAGATCAACACGGAAGCTGCCCGGGGAATGCCGGGCGTCGTGGCGGTCTTCACCGCCGCCGACGTTCCGGGCGAGCTCAAGGTGGGTCTCATCCACAAGGACTGGCCGGTGTTCATCCCCGAGGGGGGTCGGACCTCTTATGCCGGTGATGTGCTCGCGATCGTCGTCGCTACCGAGGTCGCCACGGCTCGTCGGGCGGCCGACACCATCGAAGTCCAATACAAAGTGTTGCCGACCATCACCGACGCGGTCGCCGCCATCACCGATACCGAAGACGCGGTGTGGGGTCTGGAGGGCAACATCTTGTCGACCTCCAAGTACAAACGGGGCGATGTCGACGCGGCCCTGGGATTAAGCGTGCACACAGTCCACGAGGTGTTCCAGACCCAGCGGGTCGAGCACGCCTTTCTCGAACCCGAATCCACCCTGGCCCTGCCCAACGGTGATGGAACTCTCCATGTTTACTCGGGGGGACAGGGAGTGTGGGACGACCGCGATCAGATCGCGGCGGTGCTCGGGATCGACAAGGCCGCCGTCACCGTTGAGCTTGTCTCCAACGGCGGGGCGTTCGGGGGCAAGGAGGATCTATGCAATCAGGCCCAGACCGCTCTCGCTGCCTTCTTGTTGGATCGCCCTGTCAAATGCACCGTCACCCGCGAGCAGTCACATCTGATTCACGCCAAGCGTCACCCGATCCGCATCGAAGTGTGGGCCGGGTGTGACGACGAGGGCCGTCTTTCCGCCTACAAGGCGAGGATGATCGGGGACTCCGGGCCCTACGCCTCGGTCGGGATGAAGGTGCTCGAACGAGCCGCCGGTCATGCGACCGGGCCCTACACGGTCCCGGTTGTAGATGTTGAGTCGATCGCGGCCCGGACCAACAACTCGGTGGGTGGGGCCTTCCGGGGCTTTGGTGCCAACCAGGCGCAGTTCGCCATGGAAGGGGTGATGGACCGGTTCGCCGAGATGGTCGGGATCAGCGGTTGGGAGATCCGGCGGCGGAACGTGGTCACTCCCGGGGCGATCTGGGGCCCGGGCCAGATCATGGACGATGGTTGCAAGGGCGCCCTGATCTGCCTCGAAACCATCAAGCCTCACTACGACCAGGCGAAGTCCGAGGGAAAGGCGGTTGGCTTAGGTCTCGGAATCAAGAACTCCGGCCTCGGCAACGGCTTCAAGGAGTGGGCGAAGGCAGTTGTCCGCTTCGAGGAGGATGGCACCGTCGAAGTTCGGCATTGTTGGACCGAAATGGGCCAGGGCATCCACACCGTCGCCCTCCAGGTGGCAGTTGAAGAACTCGGGATCGACCCTGAGCGAATCAGGGTCATCGTCGACACCACCCGTGAGTTGGGCACCGGCCAGACGACCGGATCGCGAGGCACATTGATGGGCGCCGGCGCGGTCCAGGCCGCCTGCATCGCGGCCAACGAAGGCGGCCGTCAGATCGGTGTCGACTATCTCGGGGAATACCGGGTCGACTGGACCAACAGCCTCTCCGAAGGCCTCGAGAATCCGGTGCTTCACTCCACCTTTGGCTACGCCGCCCAGTTGGTGATTGCCGACCGGGCCAGCGGCAAGATCGAAAGAGTGGTGGCTGCCCACGACGTTGGCCGGGCAGTCAATCCGATGCTGTGCGAGGGCCAGATCGAGGGCTCGGTGCATATGGGTCTCGGCTACGCATTGTCAGAAGACTTCCCCTGCGACGACCAGGGCCGACCAACCAACGTGACGTTGCGTTCGCTCGAAATCATCCGCCCCAAGGACATGCCACCGGTCGACGTGATCCTCGTCGAGTCGCCCCAACCCAACGCTCCCTACGGCATCAAGGGTGTCGGAGAGATCGGACTGGTGCCGACAGCCGGTGCGGTTGCCGCCGCCTATCACGAACTCGACGGCGAGTGGCGCACCCGACTTCCGATCGAGAAGTACCAGCCACTTCGTCTGTGACCAAGTCATCTGCGTTTGTGATCGAACGCCTGGAGCCCGGTTGCTTCCGGTGAGGTCTGCATAGATTGGGATACTTGACGACGCTTTCCATGCGCTCAACGCTCGGTCGTCGGCTGTTCAATCTCTATCTCGGGCTGGTTCTCTTCGGGGTGAGCTGCGCCATGATCGTTGCTTCGGGTCTCGGACTCGGGCCCTGGGATGTCTTCCATCAGGGACTGTCGCAGCAGATCGGTTTCTCGCTCGGGTGGGTCGTAATCGGCGTCGGGTTGGCGGTCCTGCTTCTCTGGATTCCGCTCCGGCAGCGCCCCGGTCTCGGAACCATCAGCAACGCCATCGTGATTGGCCTGGTCATCGACGCCACATTGACCTTCCTCAGCCAGCCAGGTTCGATGGCTGCACGGGCCGGGTTGTTGGTGGCCGGCGTGGTCTTCAACGGCGTCGCCACCGGTTTGTACATCGGGGCGGGTTTGGGGCCGGGACCCAGGGACGGGTTGATGACGGGTCTGGCTGCCCGCGGCCGTTCGATCAGGGTGGTGCGAACGGCTCTAGAACTCACGGTCCTGGTGGTCGGGTGGATACTGGGCGGCACCGTCGGGGTGGGCACGATTCTCTACGCACTCTCGATTGGCCCCCTGGCCCACTTCTTCATTCCCCGCCTCGCCGTGGAAAGTCTTGCAACCACGTGACCGGGCTTTCGTTGCGTCGCGACGCTTCCTTTGACAAAATGTAAAACGTGCCGTCAGAGACCCCCGGCCTCGCCATGACCCCTGGTTTGGCCATAACTCCTGGATTGGCCATAACTCCTGGATTGGTTTGCGCCCACCATCACATCTACTCGGCTCTGGCCCGAGGCATGCCCGCTCCGCCTCAAACCCCTACGACATTCCAGGGCATTCTCGAGCAGGTCTGGTGGCGGCTCGACGTTGCGATGGATCTGGAGATGCTGGAGTGGTCAGCCAAGCTCGCCGCGGTCGAGGCGCTGGAGCAGGGGACGACGACCATCATCGACCACAACGAGACCCCCAACGCCATCGAGGGGTCCCTCTCGGTTATTGTCGACGCCTGCGCCGAGGTAGGGGTACGGGTCGTTGCCGCCTACGGCGTCACCGATCGGCACGGCCTCGACGGCGCCCGGCGAGGGCTGGCCGAGAACGAACGCTTCATCAGGGACGGGGGCAAGGGGTTGGTCGGGATCCATGCCTCGTTCACCTGTTCTGACGAAACCCTGGAAGCGGCAGCTGGCCTGGCCGCCGATCTCCGGGTGGGGGTCCATGTCCACGTTTGCGAGGGGCCCGAAGACATCGAGTCGCCGGTTCGGTTGGGCCCCCTGACCAGGCCCGACTGGCTTCTCGCGCATTGCGTCCATCTCGCCACCGATCACCACCTCCAAGGCACGATCCTCCACAACCCGGCCTCCAACCTCAACAACGGGGTGGGCTACGCCGACCCGCGACGATTCTCCAATCCTGTGGCATTGGGCACGGACGGAATCGGGGCCGACATGTTGGGCGCCTTCCGCCTGGCTTACTACTTGCATCGGTCGACTGAGATGACCGCCACCCCCGAGTCGGCGTGGGGGTGGCTGGCCCGGGGTTGGGATCTCGTCCCCGAGGCCGCCGACGATCGGGTCGCCTGGTCGTATGAGCCAATGGATCCCTGGCATCTTGCCTTCACAACCGCCGTGCGTCCGATTGAGATCGTGGTCGATGGAGAGACGATTTGGAAGGACGGCGCATCGACCACAGTCGACGTCGCCGAGATCAAGGCCAGGGCGGCCGAGCAAGCCCGGCGGCTGCACTCCCGGCTATGACCACTCCTGCCGAGAGCCCACCACCGCTCACCCCGTTCCCCGTCGATGTCCTCCTGGGTCGAATCGTCCATGAATGGGAAACCCGGTCGCGGATCTTCGATCTACCGACGGCCCGGTTCTGGTCGCCGGACCCTGCCGTCGATCTCTCGTTCTCGTTCCTCGGTCGTCGGGCGGCCACGCCGATCGGCCCCGCGGCCGGCCCGCACAGCCAGATGGCCCAGAACATCATCCTGGCCTGGCTCGGCGGCGCCCGTCTCTTCGAGTTGAAGACGGTGCAGGTGCTCGACGAGCTGGTCATCAACCGCCCCTGCATCGACATGCAGACCATCGGGTACAACATCGAGTGGAGTCAGGAACTGTCGGTGGCGGCATCACTCGAGGAGTACGTCAAGGCCTGGATGGCGATCCACCTGCTTCGCCAATGGGAACCCCTGCGGGAGCACATTGGCCCCGATCCCGGCCCTCATGTGTTCGACATGTCGGTCGGTTACGACCTGGCCGGCATCTCCACCGACAAGGTGGCCGGGTTCATCGACGGGTTGATGGATGCCACTTCGCTCATCGAGCAACTGCGACCGTCGATTCCTGAGCCTTTCAAGGAGATGGCCGATCTCGATTTCATACCGAGGATCGCCGACAGCGTCACGCTCTCGACCTTCCACGGTTGCCCGCCCGAGGAGATCGATCAGATCACCCGCCACCTGATGACCCGCCATGAAGTCGATGTCATCGTCAAGCTCAACCCGACTCTGCTCGGGTTCGAAGGCGTTGACGAGATCCTCCACGGCGATCTCGGATACGACGAAGTAGTGCTGCGCAAGGAGGCGTTCGCCGCTGACCTCCAGTTCGACCAGGCATTGGATCTCATCGTCGGCCTCCAGGATTTCGCCGCAAGACAAGACCGCCGTTTCGGGATCAAGCTGACCAACACGCTCGTCGTTGCCAATCACAAGGGCTTCATGCCCGACGATCCCATGTACTTGTCGGGACCGCCGCTTCATGTCCTGGCTACCGCGGTCCTCGACAAGTTGATGTCGGCCTTGCCGGGAGCTCTGGCGACCGACGGGGGATTGATCCAGGTCAGCTTCTCGGCCGGGGTGAACAAGGAGAACGTGTCCGAGACGATCGGGATGGGAGTGGTGCCGGCCACGATCTGTTCGGACCTCCTCAAGCCGGGTGGCTATGGACGGCTGGAGCCGACCCTTCGGCGGCTCAGTGAGGATCTGAAGGCAGCGTCGTGCTTCGACCTCGATTCCTGGCGAAGCCATCGATCCGATCTGGCCCTCCACTCCGGACATCGCCATCCCGCCGCGGCCCATCTCGAAGAAGTGCGAAGGGCTGAGGCCTATCGGAAGGAAGGCAATCTCAAGCTGCCCCGCGAAGTCGATCACACGCTGGAGATGTGGGGTTGCGTCGCTTGCAACTTCTGCGTCACGGTCTGCCCCAACGACGCTTTCTTCCGGCTGCCTACTCCGGAAGGATCGGGCCTCGATGGACGCCAGCAGTATTTGCTTTTCGCCGAGCTTTGCAACGAGTGCGGCAACTGCATGGTCTTCTGCCCCGAAGAGGGCGACCCGGCCATCATCAAACCCAAGCTCTACCTCGACCGGGACCGCTTCGAAGCTGTGTCAGGTCAGGCCTTCCTGGTCGAGGGCCGCGGAGAGAACCTCCGGGTGACATCGAGCGCCGGTTGGGAGGCCGAGGTCCCCCTGTTGACCGACCTCCTCCGCGCCCGGGAAGGCCTCCCCCTCCGTTAAGAAACCGCGAACCTAAGGTTATAGGCCGCGGAAACCACGGCTTATAACCTTAGGTTTGGGGTGTAAACGGACGGTCCATACTGCACCGTGTGTCGTTGCCAGCTGAGGGGTTCCGGATTCGTTCGCTGGCGCTGCCCGTCTATCTCCCGACGTTCCTCTTTGCCGTCGGCCAGGGGGCAGCGATACCGATCCTTCCGCTCCTGGCCCTCGACATGGGACTGTCGGTCCCGGTTGCGGGATTGCTGGTAGGCCTGCGGGCGGTCGGCAACCTTTTGTTCGACATTCCGGCGGGGATGCTCGTCTCCCGATTTGGTGAACGGAAGGCGATGATGTTCGGGGCCGGCCTCCTCTCGCTGGTGGCGATAGGTATCGGGACCCGGCCGCCGCTGGCTCTGCTCGTCGTCTTCGTCGTGTTGATGGGGGCGGCCTGGTCGATCTGGCTTCTGGCCCGCCTCTCCTATGCCACGGAGGTCTCACCTCTCCAACATCGGGGACGAGTCATGTCGATGATGGGCGGGGCCACCCGTATCGGCCACTTCGTAGGACCGCTCCTCGGTGGGCTCGCCGTCGGGTTCTTCGGGCTGTCTTCGGCCTTTTTCGTGCAGGCCCTTCTGGCTATCGGGGCGTTGGTGGTCCTCTACCTGGTTTCGCCGCTAGGGAACACTGACGGAAGCGCCGACCAGACCTCGTTGAAGGTGGTCGGTCGGGTCCTGCGCGACCACCGCCGAATCTTTGCAACCGCCGGCCTCGTCACGATCGCCATCCAGATCGTCCGAACCTCCAAGGACGCGATGATCCCCCTCTGGGGGAACCACATCGGCCTCACCCCGGGCCAGATTTCGTTGATCTTCGGGCTGGCCTACGCCGCCGACATGACCTTGTTCTACCCCGTAGGCGTCGTCATGGATCGATTTGGCCGCAAGTGGGCCGGCGTGCCCTGTCTGGTAATGGTCTCGGTTGGGTTGATCGTCATTCCCTTCACTCGCGACTTCTCGGCACTGCTCCTGGCCGGGTTGCTCATCGGTTTTGGAAATGGACTGGGGGCAGGCATCAACATGACCCTTGGCTCCGACTTCTCCCCGGAGGGCCGGAGGGCCGAGTTCCTGGGCGCCTGGCGCCTGATCGCAGATGTCGGCTCGGTGAGCGGGCCACTGTTGATCGCCGCCATCACCTCGGTGGCCTCGCTGGCGGCTGCCAGCTTCTTTGCGGCGATGATCGGAGTGACCGGGGCCGGGATTCTCGGCTGGTTTGTTCCGGAGACCTTGTTGCCGCCCGAATCGGTCATCGAAGACACCTGAGGCCGCGCTCCTGAAATCGGCCGTGAGTGGAGGTCCGGGCTGCAAAACTGGATCCCATGACGCACTTCACAATCAGCCAACTCGAGGCAGGGATCGACCAGATCCTCGATGCACCCGCGGAGTCCGGCGTCCTGGCACTGATCGTCCGGCGCCCCGCCGAAGGGGACAGGGAAGTCCTCGAGGAGGGCCAGCTCGACCTCAGCGATGGTCTGGTCGGAGACAGGTGGCGGGTCCCGACCAGTTCCGCTCCGGGAGCTACTCCCGACCCCTACAACCAGATCAACGTCATGAGCGCCCGGGCCATCTCCTTGATCTCGGGCGATCCGGGTCGATGGCAGCTGGCCGGCGACCAGCTCTACCTCGACTTCGACATCAGCCAAGACAACCTTCCGGCCGGCTCCCGCCTTGGAATTGGCGAAGGCATCATTGAGGTGTCGCGAGAGCCGCACACCGGGTGTCAGAAGTTCTCGCAGCGCTTCGGCGTGGAGGCTCTCCGATTCGTCAACTCCGAGGCGGGCCGCAAGCTCCGGCTGCGGGGCTTCAACGCCCGGGTGGTCGTGCCCGGAACGATCCGCCGGGGCGATCCGGTTCACCTACAGGCATGAACACCAGCGAGCTCTTGGTCGAAGCATTCGGCCGCATCAGCCAGCTGGTCCGGCAATCGGTCACGGGAGCCGACCCGGCAGGTCTCGCCTACCGGCCCGAAACAGGAGCCAATTCGATTGCGTGGTTGGTCTGGCACCTGACCCGGATACAGGATGATCACGTCTCCGAAATCGCCGGGATCGAGCAGGCCTGGATCGCTGAAGGCTGGCACGACCGGTTCGGAATGGCCGCCGACCCCCACAACACCGGCTACGGACACGGCCCCGACGAGGTGGCAGCCATCCCGGCCGACGCTGACTTACTTTTGGCCCATCATGAAGCAATCGCCGCCAGGTCTGCGGCCTATCTCGCCACGGTCGACGACGCCGAACTGGACCGGATCATCGATCGCTCCTATGACCCACCCGTCACGGTCGGAGTGCGTTTGGTGAGTGTGATCAGCGACAACATCCAGCACGCCGGCCAGGCCCGCTATCTGCGAGGAATTGTCGATCGCCTGGGTTGATGCACGATGATCTGATGGTCGCCGTAGGGTCGGGGGCAGTGGCCCTGACCGATCGTCGGACCCGGCACACCTGGACCGTCGAGTTGGCGCCGTACCTGCTGGCGGTGGTGGCAGTCACCCAGGCGCGGTTGCAGGGGTCACCGGTCAATGGCCCAGTGCCGTCGGTGGCGACGACCTCCCGGTCGAATGCGTCTCCTGGCTTGCGGCCGTTCGTTACTGCAACGCGCCCCGGAACGGGCGGGACTAACGCCCGTCTACTCGGTATCGGCGGATGAGGAAGAAGTCCACTGGGAAGTGTCTGTCGATGGCATCGCCTGCCGACGGAGGCGGAATGGGAGTACGCCTGCCGGGCGGGGACGACCGGAGCTTGCTACGGCGACTCGCAGACATCGCCTGGTACCCGGCAATTCCCTCGGTGCGGTGCACGAGGTGGGCGGCAAGGCGCCCAACCCGTGGGGGTTTCACGACATGATCGGCAATGTCTGGGAATGGTGCTGGGACCTATACGACCGCGAGGTCTACGGCTCCTACCGGGTGCTACGCGGCGCCGGGTGGAACGACGATCACTGGAGCTGCCGGGCGTCGGTGCGGCGCCGCAGCCACCCGACCTTCCAGATCGATGACGTGGGCTTTCGCATCGCCCGATCCATTTCTTCTTGATGCGTGGCGGCGGCTCTACGGGCCGCATCACTCGTCAGCCGGGAGGTCTCGTCGGTACGATTCCGGCACGATGGAGGGCCAGTTCTTCTTCACCACCGTTGCCGGCGTGTCCGTGAGCCTTGCAGGATTCGCTTCCCTGATCGCCGCGCTCCGGGAGGATTCCCGAACCTGGGACCCGATCAACCTGTGGCGGGTGAAGACCATCATCCGCCAGGCCGTCACCATCCTCTTTCTGGCGTTGGTGTCGATCCCGATCTTCTCGATGACCAACGACATTCGGGTGACCGCCCGCCTTGGCTCCATCGGCCTGTTGCTTGGGCTGGGGATCGATGTCTTCACTAACCGACATCCGGATCCGGCCATCTGGATACCCCGGAGGTCCTGGACGGTCGCCATGGTCTCCAGTGCGGTCTACGCCGCTCTTCAGCTTGTGAACATCTCGCTGGCCAACCTCGGGATCCTCCAGCTCGGGCTCCTCTTGGCCTTGATTGAACCTGCCGGAATCTTCTCCAATTTTGTGAGGGAGCTCGGTCGTCCACGCGGCGAACCCGAACCGCTTGGCGAGGCGAGAGCTGAGGGTTAGGGCACTCGAGCCGAATTGTTCGCCTTTTTGGGCGTAGGGCCGCCTCCACCCGTCGACCCGTGCCTTTTTTGACCTAGTGCATCCGGTTCTCGTATACTTTCGTCGTGGTCTTTGACCTCATCCCCCGTTCCTAGGGGGCTCCCAGGCGGAGTGATCCCCCCGGAGCTAACCGGACGAGCGGGTCACCCAACATAACGGGTCGGTTTTTTGGGCGTGCGCGTCCAGATGCCGATTGTGCGCGTAAGCGGGCGTTTTCGCCCGATTCCGCCTCACTAGCAGGAGCAACATGCCGACGATCGAGCAGCTTGTCCGCGAAGGCAGGCAGCCAAAGTTGAAGAAAGCGAAGACGGCCGCACTGGCCGGCGCTCCCCAACGACGGGGGGTCTGCACCCGCGTATACACCGTCACTCCGAAGAAGCCGAACTCGGCTCTTCGCAAGGTTTGCCGTGTGCGTCTTTCCAACGGTATCGAGGTCACTGCCTACATCCCCGGTGAGGGCCACAACCTCCAGGAGCATTCGATCGTGCTGGTCCGCGGGGGCCGGGTGCGCGACCTGCCCGGCGTCCGCTACAAGGTCATCCGGGGGACCCTCGACGCCGCCGGGGTCAAGAACCGCAAGCAAGCTCGTTCCCGCTACGGGGCCAAGAGGGAGAAGTAAATGAGAAGAGCTCCCGCCCAGAAACGGAAGATCGAGCCCGATCCGGTATTCCGGAACGTCCTCGTCAGCCAGGTGATCAACAAGGTCCTCCTGAAGGGCAAGAAGGATGTCGCCCGCACCATTGTCTACGACGCCCTCGAAGTGGTCGAGCGCCGCTCGGGACAGGATCCCGTCACCGTTCTCAAGCGGGCGGTCGACAACATCAGACCCAACGTCGAGGTTCGCTCTCGCCGGGTCGGTGGCGCTTCATATCAGGTCCCCGTTGAGGTCCCGCCCCGTCGGGCCGGCTCCCTCGCCATCCGCTGGCTGGTGGGGTTTGCCCGCCGTCGCAAGGAGCACACCATGGGTGAGCGCCTCGCTTACGAGATTCTCGACGCCGCCAACAACACCGGAGCGGCCGTCAAGCGCAAGGAAGACATTCACAAGATGGCGGAGTCCAACAAGGCCTTCGCCCACTACCGCTGGTAACAGCGGTTCTCACAAAAAAATAGCGACCGGAAGAGTCATTTAGATGAGCAACGACAAGAGCGCGCTCTCGAACCTGCGTCAGGTTCCTTTGGGCCGAACCCGAAACATCGGGATCATGGCCCACATCGACGCGGGCAAGACGACTCTCACCGAGCGCATCCTCTATTACACCGGCCGCAACTACAAGATCGGTGAGGTCCACGAAGGCGCCGCCACGATGGACTGGATGGAACAGGAGCAGGAGCGGGGGATCACCATTACCTCCGCCGCCACCACCTGTATCTGGCACGACCACCACATCAACATCATCGACACTCCTGGCCACGTCGACTTCACGGTAGAAGTCGAGCGCAGCCTGCGGGTTCTCGACGGGGCGGTCGCGGTTTTCGACGGGGTC